>NZ_JBHVFE010000051.1:0-29924 GCF_042801945.1 Kitasatospora sp. NPDC057542 | reverse complement strand
GCGTCAGGCCAGTTCCAGCGCCAGGTAGAAGTCCACCCGGTCCTCCAGCCGGGAGAGGTCACGTCCGGTCAGCTCCTCGATCCGGCCGATCCGGTACCGCAGGGTGTTCACGTGGACGTGCAGCTGCGCGGCGCAGCGGGTCCAGGAGCCGTCCGAACGCAGGAAGGCCTCCAGGGTGCGGACCAGGTCCGCCTGGTGCTCGATGTCGTACGCGATCACCTTGTCCAGCAGCCGGCTGCGGAAGGCGCGGCGCACCTCGTCCGGGACGGCGGCCAGCAGCAGCACGTGCGAGGCGAGTTCCTCGGGGCCCGCGACGCAGACCCGGCCGACCCGGGAGGCGGCGATCCGGCGGGCGTGCCGGGCCTCCTCCAGGGCGCCGCGCAGGCCGCCGGCCTCGGAGGCGGGAGCGGAGACCCCGAGGGTGATCCGGCCCTCCGAGCCGAGCCCGGCCTCCAGCGGGGCGAGCAGTTCGCGCAGGGTGTCGGCGGGCACCGGGCCTTCCAGGGCGGGCAGCACCACCACCGCGCCGATGCCCGTCCCGGCGACCAGCGCGCGGTCGGTGATGCCGCCGAGCGCCTCCTCCAGCACCGCCCGTACGGCGCCCTCCGGCAGGCCGGTGCCCTCGGCGCTGAGCACCAGCCAGGAGCCCTCCTCCGCCTGGGACTTGGACTCGGGGATCTCGTAGCGGGCGGCCATCGCCGAGGAGGCGTAGAGGGTGCGGCTGATCTCGGCCGGGTCGGCGTCGCGGCGCAGCAGGGCGAGCACCTCGTCGGCGAGCCGGCGGCGCAGCCGGCGGCCCTCGTCGCGGCGGTGGCGCTCGGCGGCGACCAGCCGGGCCAGGTTCTCGGCGAGCTGCTGGCGCTTGGTGGTCCACTCGGTGACGTCGCCGGCCACCGCGAGCACCCAGTCGGCCAGCGCGCATTCGGCCTGCGGCGCGTCCTGCTCGGCGGAGGCCGGGGCGGGCAGCAGCGAGTAGGAGCCGGCCGCCAGCCGGACCCGGTGCGGGGGGCGGCGGCGCTGGCGCTGGGCGGCGAGGTGGGCGCGGACCAGCTGGTCGCGGTCCTGGGCGGAGAGCCGGTCCGCGGGGCCGGCGATCACCGCGCCGGTCGGGGTGAGCACCCAGCAGTCCAGGTCGAGGTCGCCGCCGAGCAGGTCCAGCACCGCGTCCAGTCCGCCGCCGCCGGCCGCCGAGACCAGCAGGCGGTGTCGGTCGACCAGGGCGGCGAGGTCGGCCGCGCGGTCGGCGGAGACCTGGCGGCCGATGAACTCGGTCACGGTGCCGAAGGCGATGTCGTCGGGGACGGCGAGCAGCGGCATCCGGTGCCGGCGACAGGCCTCGACCAGGTCCTCGGGCACCGGGCCGACCTCGGCCTCGCCGGCGGCCAGGGCGACCGCGCCGCCGGCCGCGAGGGTGCGGACGAAGCGCTCGGAGTCGGCCGGGACGGTGCGCCAGAGCATGCCGGTGAGCACCAGTTCGCCGCCGTGCAGGTAGCGGCCCGGGTCCTGGAGGTCCGTCGTCATCACACCGCTGACCTGCCGGTCCAGCTCTTCCTCGGCCGCGAGCAGGCGCAGTCGCGGGGCGCCGGGGGCGAGCAGGTCACGGACGCGCATCCGCGGACTCCTTAACGGGGCTGGGGGGAGGGATGAAGGGGTAACGATAGGGCCTGGCCGAACGGGTGTGCGCGCGGGCCCGTAGCCCGCGCGTCACGGCCGGATTACGGTCGTAGGTAGCACCCGGTGAACACCTGGGCTGCGAGATTCTCCTCCTTAGAGGAACGTACAGGATGCCGGGCGGGCTCACAGCCGGGGCTTCATGCCATCGGTGACTGCCAGTGGGCCGCGTCACAGCGGTTCACTGGGCGACACGCCGCCGGACACCCGGCGGGCGACGACTTGAGGAGACACCCGCATGGAGTTTCTTCGGCCCGCCACCTGGGACGAGGCGCTCGCGGCGAAGGCCGAGTACCCGACCGCGCTGCCCGTCTCGGGCGGCACGGACGTCATGGTCGAACTGAACTTCGACGTGCACCGGCCATCCGCCATTCTCGACCTGAACCGCATCGCCGAACTCGCCGAATGGTCGAACGACGGCAGCGTCGTCAGGCTCGGCGCCGCGGTCCCGTACGCCCGGATCATCGCGGAGCTGTCCGCTCCGCTGCCCGGGCTGGCGCTGGCGGCCCGCACCGTCGGCTCGCCGCAGATCCGCAACCGCGGCAGCGTCGGCGGCAACCTCGGGGCGGCCTCTCCGGCCGGCGACTCGCACCCGGCGCTGCTGGCGGCCGGGCGGGACGTGTTCGTCGAGGCGGTCTCGGTGCGCGGCACCCGGCTGATTCCGATCGACGACTTCTACGTCGGGGTGAAGCGCAACAGCCTGGAGGCCGACGAGCTGATCCGGACCGTGCACATCCCGGTGGCGGACGGACCGCAGCAGTTCTCGAAGATCGGCACCCGCAACGCCATGGTGATCGCGGTCTGCGCGTTCGGCTTCGCCCTGCACCCCCGGAACGGAACCGTCGGCACCGGCATCGGCTCGGCCGCCCCCACGCCGCGGCGCGCCGTCGAGGCCGAGGAGTACCTCCAGAACGTGCTCGCCGAGCGCGGCCTGTGGGAGTCCGGGGAGCTGCTGGGCACCGAGGTGGTCCAGCGCTTCGGCGAGCTGGTGAAGGCCGCGGCCTCGCCGATCGACGACGTCCGGGGCACCGCCGACTACCGCCGGCACGCGCTCGCCGTGATGGCCCGCCGCACCCTCACCTGGACCTGGACCGACTACAGCAAGCAGATCAGGAGCGCGGCATGAGGGTCACTTTCACCGCCAACGGCAGGCCGGTCGAGGCCGACGACGTGTGGGAGGGCGAGAGCCTGCTGTACGTGCTGCGCGAGCGGGTCGGCCTGCCGGGCTCGAAGAACGCCTGCGAGCAGGGCGAGTGCGGCTCCTGCACGGTCTACCTGGACGGCGTCCCGGTCTGCTCCTGCCTGGTCGCGGCCGGCCAGGTGCAGGACCGCGAGGTGCGCACGGTCGAGGGCCTGAGCACGGAGGACGGCGAACTGGGCCTGGTCCAGCAGGCGTTCGTCGACGCCGGCGCCGTCCAGTGCGGCTTCTGCACCCCCGGCCTGCTGGTGCAGACCGACGCGCTGCTGGAGGACGACCCGCAGCCGAGTGACGACGACATCCGCGAGACGCTGTCCGGCAACCTGTGCCGCTGCACCGGCTACGAGAAGATCATGGACGCGGTGCGGCTGGCTTCGGCCCGCAAGTGCGCGGGGAAGGCCGGTGCGGCGTGAACGAGCGGACCATCCAGCGGACCATCCAGGGGCAGAAGAACCTCCAGAACATCAACCAGGCGTCCAAGGACGGCATCGGCGGCTCGCCGCTGCGCCCGGACGGCAACCTGAAGGTCCGGGGCGAGTTCGCCTACTCCTCCGACCTGTGGCACGAGGACATGCTCTGGGGCACGGCGCTGCGCTCGCCGCACCCCCGGGCGAACATCCTCTCGGTGGACATCTCCGAGGCGCTCAAGGTGCCCGGGGTGCACGCGGTGCTGACGCACGAGGACATCCCCGGTTCCAAGTACTACGGCCTGGAGATCCAGGACCAGCCGGCCCTGGCCATCGACAGGATCCGGTACCACGGCGAGGCGATCGCGCTGGTGGCCGCCGACCATCCGGAGACGGCCCGCCGCGCGGTGAAGAAGATCGCGGTCGAGTACGAGGTGCTCACCCCGATCGTCACCGAGGAGCAGTGCCTCGACCCGGAGACGCACGGGTACGTGCACGAGCCGCACGAGTACAAGTCCCATGCGCACGGCAACATCTGCCACGAGCAGAAGCTCGTCTCCGGCCTGGGCGTGACCGACGAGGTGCGGGCGCTGGCGGACGTGATCGTCAGCGGCGACTACGAGGTCGGCATGCAGGACCAGGCCTTCCTCGGCCCGGAGTCCGGCCTCGCGGTGCCCGCCGAGGACGGCGGCATCGACCTCTACGTCGCCACCCAGTGGCTGCACGTCGACCGCCAGCAGATGGCGCCGGTGCTCGACCTGCCGGAGGAGAAGATCCGGCTCACCCTGGCCGGCGTCGGCGGCGCGTTCGGCGGCCGCGAGGACCTGTCGATGCAGATCCACGCCTGCCTGCTGGCCCTGCACACCGGCAAGCCGGTCAAGATCGTCTACTCCCGGGACGAGTCCTTCTTCGGCCACGTGCACCGCCACCCGGCGCGGATGCACTACGAGCACGGCGCGACCCGGGACGGCAGGCTGGTCTTCGCCGACTGCCGGATCGTCCTGGACGGAGGCGCGTACGCCTCCGCCTCCCCCGCCGTGGTCGGCAACGCGGCCTCGCTCGGGCACGGCCCGTACGTGATCCCGAACGTGCGGATGCACGCCATCGCGCTGTACAGCAACAACCCGTCCTGCGGGGCGATGCGCGGCTTCGGCGCGGTGCAGGCGGCGTTCGGCTACGAGTCGCAGATGGACAAGCTGGCCGCCGAACTGGGCATGGACCCGGTGGAGTTGCGGCAGCTCAACGCGATGTCCGAAGGCGACTTCATGCCCACCGGCCAGCAGATCGACTCGCCCGCGCCGGTGGCCGAACTGCTCCGGCGGGCCAAGGAGATGCCGCTGCCGCCGCCGCTGGACACCGAGCACCCGGACCTGCGCCGGCTGCCCGGCGCGCTGTCCAACACCTCGCACGGCGAGGGGATCGTGCGCGGCGTCGGCTACTCGGTCGGCATCAAGAACGTCGGCTTCTCCGAGGGCTTCGACGACTACTCCACCGCCCGGGTGCGGCTGGAGGTGATCGGCGGCGAACCGGTCGCCATGGTGCACACCGCGATGGCCGAGGTCGGCCAGGGCGGCGTCACCGTGCACGCCCAGATCGCCCGCACCGAGCTGGGCGTCGAGCAGGTCACCATCCATCCGGCCAACACCGAGGTGGGGTCGGCCGGTTCGACCTCCGCCTCGCGCCAGACGTACATGACCGGCGGCGCGGTGAAGCTGGCCGCCGAGGCGGTGCGCCGGGAGCTGCTCGACAGGGGCCGTCGGCGCTACGGCTGGACCCACGACGACCTGGCGCTGGCCGGCGGCAAGGTGGTCTCGAAGAGCGCCGGGGTGCTGGTCTCCATGGCCGACCTGCTCGGCGACGAGGCCGTCGACCTCACCTGCGAGCACCACCACCGGCCCACCCAGCCCTTCGACAAGGAGACCGGTCAGGGCTTCGGCCACGTCCAGTACAGCTTCTGCGCCAACCGTGCGGTGGTGGACGTGGACGTGGAGCTCGGCCTGGTCAAGGTGGTCGAGCTCACCGCCGTCCAGGACGTCGGCAAGGCGCTCAACCCGCTCTCCGTGGTCGGCCAGATCCAGGGCGGCTGCACCCAGGCCCTGGGCCTCGCGGTGATGGAGGAGATCATCGTGCGGGATGGCAAGGTGCGCAACGCCTCCTTCACCGACTACCTGATCCCCACCATCCTGGACACCCCGCCGATCCCGGTGGAGGTGCTCGAACTGCCCGACCCCAACGCCCCGTACGGGCTGCGCGGGGTCGGCGAGGCGCCGACAGTCTCGGCGACGCCGTCCATCGTGGCCGCCATCCGCAACGCCACCGGGCTGGCGCTCAACCGGATCCCGGTCCGGCCGGAGCACCTGACCACCGAACAGCCGGGCTGAGCGCCGAACCGCCGGGAACAGCCTGCCCGTCGGCACTCCCCCGGGGCGGTGACCGTCCTCCCCGCCGCCCCGGGGCACCCCCACCCCCACCTCCGCTGCCCTGCCCGCGCCGGGGTTCGCAGCGGTGCGCACCACGCTCGGATGCACCGCCGGCACTCCCCTCGTCTCGCGAGTGCCCCCAGTGAGTCGATACGTCCCCCTACGCCGCTTCGTTGACCGGCAGTCAGGTCGGCTCGCCCACCCCAACCCCCTTTGACACTTGGGAGTGGACATGACCAGGATCCCCACGGAGCCCGGCACCACCGAAGACAGACCCGTCGAGGACGACACCCACCCGTCGCCCCCGGCACCACGCCCCACCGGCGCACTGGACGCCTACTTCAAGATCTCGGCCCGGGGATCGACCCTCGCCGACGAACTGCGCGGTGGGCTCACCACCTTCATGGCGATGGCGTACATCATCCTGCTCAACCCGCTCATCCTGAGCGGCGCGGACGTCACCGGCGTCAAGCTGGACCACGCCGCGCTGACCACCGCCACCGCGCTGGCCGCCGCCGTCACCACCGTCCTGATGGGCCTGGTCGGCAATGTGCCGCTCGCCCTCGCCGCCGGGCTCTCGGTCTCCGGCGCGGTCTCCGCGCTGGTCGTCCCGCACACCACCTGGCCGCAGGCCATGGGCCTGTGCGTGATCTACGGCCTGCTGATCGTGCTGCTGGTGGTCTCCGGACTGCGCGAAAGGATCATGAACGGCATCCCGCTGCCACTCAAGCACGCCATCACCATCGGCATCGGCCTGTTCGTCACGGTGATCGGCCTCTACAAGGCCGGGTTCATGCACACCGGTGGTCCCACCCCGCTCTCGCTCGGCCCGACCGGCGAGCTGGCCGGCTGGCCGGTGCTGGTCTTCTGCGTCACCCTGCTGACGATCTTCGTGCTGATGGCGCGCGGCGTCCGCGGCGCGATCCTGATCGGCATCGCCGGCGGCACCGTGCTCGCGATGATCGTCAACAAGGCCGCGCACGTGCCGGCCGAGGCCTGGAAGAACTCGGTGCCGGTCTGGCCCGGCAGCCCGGTCTCCGCACCCGACTTCAGCCTGTTCGGCGACGTCGACCTGTTCGGCGCGTTCGGCGGCCGCGGCATGGGCGCGATCAGCGCCTCGGTCGCGGTGTTCACCCTGGTGCTGGCCGGCTTCTTCGACGCGATGGCCACCATCATCGGCGTCGGCACCGAGGCCGGACTGGCCGACCGGCGGGGCCGGATGCCCGGGCTGTCCAAGGCGCTGTTCATCGACGGCGCGGGCGGCGCGGTCGGCGGCCTGGCGGGCGCCTCCGGGCAGACCGTCTTCGTCGAGTCCGCCACCGGCGTCGGCGACGGCGCCCGCACCGGGCTCGCCTCCACCGTCACCGGCGCCCTGTTCGCGCTGATGCTGTTCTTCTCGCCGATCGCCGGGATCGTCCCGGTCGAGGTGGCCTCGGCCGCCCTGGTGGTGATCGGCTCGATGATGATGAGCCAGGCCCGGCACATCGACTGGTCCGACCGGGAGGTGGCCGTCCCGGCCTTCCTCACCTGCGCGCTGATGCCGTTCACGTACAGCATCACCGCGGGCGTCGCGGCCGGCGTCATCTCGTACACCGCCATCAAGGCCGGGCTGGGGCGCCCGCGCGAGCCCGGGCCGCTGATGTGGATCCTCACCGCGGTGTTCGTGGTGTACTTCGCGATCACCCCGATCAAGTCCTGGCTGGGCGTGCACTAGCCGTCCGCACCGCCGGCCGGGCGCCGCCGCCGCTCGGGCGCCGCCGCACTGGGCACTACCGCCGCCGTACGGGATCGTTTCCCGTACGGCGGCGCCTCCCGCTACTGTCGAAACCGTGTAAGGAGCCTCCCCATGCAGGACATCGCCGAGCAGCTGCGGGCCTGGCACGCGTCCGGGCGCTCCTTCGCCGTGGCCACCGTGGTCGGCGTCTCCGGCAGCGCTCCGCGCGACCCCGGGGCGGCGCTGGCCGTGGACGCGGACGGCGAGGCGGTCGGCAGCATCTCCGGCGGATGCGTCGAGGGCGCGGTGTACGAGCTGTGCCAGGCCGCGATCGCGAGCGGCCGGCCGGTGCTGGAACGCTTCGGGTACAGCGACGAGGACGCCTTCGCGGTGGGTCTGACCTGCGGCGGCGTCCTGGACGTGTTCGTCCAGCCGGTGGTGCCGGGGGCCGACGCCGGGCTGGACGCCGGGATCGCGCACATCGCGGCCGGCACGCCGGTGGCGCTGGTGCGGGTGATCGCCGGGCCGGGCCGGACGGTCGGGGCAACGCTGGCCGTCACCGCCGACGGCGTCGCCGGCGCGCTCTCGCCGACGCCCTCGACGGTCGGCGGGCTGGAGCGGGCGATCGTCGCGCAGGCCCGGGCGATGCTGGAGGCCGGACGCACCGGCCGGCTCGTGCTCGGCCTGGACGGACGCCTCTGCGACGAGCACCGGCAGGGCACCGTCACCTGCTTCGTCGAATCGTACGTGCCCGCGCCGCGGATGCTGGTGTTCGGGGCGATCGACTTCGCGGCCGCGGTGGTGCGGATCGGAAAGTTCCTGGGCTACCACGTGACCGTCTGCGACGCCCGGCCGGTCTTCGCCACCGCCCGCCGCTTCCCCGAGGCCGACGAGGTGGCGGTCGACTGGCCGCACCGCTACCTGGACTCCCAGCTCGGCCGGATCGACGGGCGGACCGTGCTCTGCGTGCTCACGCACGACGCCAAGTTCGACATCCCGCTGCTGGAACGCGCCCTGCGGCTGCCGGTCGGCTACGTCGGCGCGATGGGCTCGCGCCGCACCCACCGGGACCGCGCGGCCCGGCTGCGCGAGGCGGGGCTCACCAAGGCCGAACTGGCCCGGCTGCGCTCCCCGATCGGGCTGGACCTCGGCTCGCGGACCCCGGAGGAGACGGCGGTCTCGGTCGCCGCCGAGATCATCGCCCACCGACGCGGCGGCAGCTGCCTGCCGCTGAGTGCCTCGGACGGGCCGATCCACCACGACGTGTCGCGAACGGCGACGGAGGGTGACACGGCGGGCGGCCCGACGCCCCGTACCCACGCGGCCTGAGCCGCAGACGGCTCCGGCGCCGCTCACGTTGCGTGGCCACCGGCGCGACGGGCGGCCGGAGGTGCGGACCCGCCCCGAGCCCGGGGAAGGAGCAGGGATCACGCGTGCCCTGCCAGAGGTCGCCACCGGGGCCCGGGCGACGGCCTCGGTCAGTCGGTCAGTCGGTCAGTCGGTCAGCGCCAGCTTCACGCCGAAGCCCACCACGACCGCGCCGGTCACCCGGTCCATCAGCCGCCGGGCGGCCGGCCGGCGCAGCCAGCCGCGCAGCACCTGGGCGAAGCCCACCAGGACGGTCGACCAGAGCAGGCCCTCCACGACGTGTACGCAGGTCAGCGCCACACCGGCGACGAAGTGCGGGGCGCCGGCCGGGATGAACTGCGGCAGCACGGCCACGTAGAAGACCCCGACCTTGGGGTTCAGCAGGTTGGTCAGCGTGCCCCGCCGCCAGCCGTGCGCGAACCCGCCGTCCTCCGGCTCCTCCTCGGCCGCCGCCTCGCCGCCCCGCTTGCGCAGCATCCCGATGCCCATCCACACCAGGTACGCGGCGCCCGCCCAGCGCAGGATCTCATACGCCACCTGCGAGGCGGTCAGCAGCGCCGTCACCCCGGCCGAGGTCAGCGTCCCCCAGAGCAGTGTCCCGGTCTGGATCCCCAGCACGACCCCCCACGCCTGCCGTCGGCGCCCCAGGGCCGAGGTCCGCAGGATCAGCGCGGTGTCGAGCCCGGGCGTGAGCGTGAGCAGCCCCACGACAAGGGCAAAGGACCACAGGGCCGTCGTCATCTCCATGGGCCTCGATGCTCTCACAGCCCCGGGCGGCGCTGCGGGCCACCCGGGGCGTATCTGCCGGCGACCGGGTCAGGTGACGTTGAGGCGGGCGGCGAGGCGGAGGAGGCCGGGGCTGAGCCGGGAGAGCAGTCGGGCGGCCTTGGCCTCGGGGGTGACGGGGACCACGGGCCTGCCGGTGCGGACCGCGGTGAGGATGGCGGTGGCGACCTTCTCCGGCGGGAAGCCGCGGCGGGCGTAGAGCTTCGCGGCGCGGGCCTGCTTGGCGGCCTGTTCGGTGGAGGTGGTGGCGGAGAAGGTGGAGGTGCGGGTGATGTTGGTGTTGACGATGCCGGGGCAGATGGTGGAGACGCCGATGCCGTGGCCGACCAACTCGGCGCGCAGGCAGTCGGAGAGCATGAACACCGCGGCCTTGCTGGTGGCGTAGGCAGTGAGCGCCTTGGAGGGCAGGTAGGCCGCGGCGGAGGAGACGTTGACGATGTGGCCGCCCTGGCCGCGGTCGGCCATCAGGGTGCCGAAGGCGCGGCAGCCGTGGATCACGCCCCAGAGGTTGACGTCCAGGACCCGCTGCCACTCCTTCTCGGTGGTCTGCAGGAACGTCCCGGAGTGGCCGATGCCCGCGTTGTTGACCATCACGTCGGGCACCCCGTACTCGGCGGCGACGGTCTGTGCGAAGGCGTCCATCGCGGCGCCGTCGGAGACGTCCACCCGGTGGGCGTGTGCCTTCGGACCGATCAGCGAGGCCAGCTCGGCGGTGCGCTCGGCAGCCGCGAGGTCGAGGTCGCAGACCACCACCCGGGCACCGTCCTCGGCGAAGGCGAGCGCGGTGGCCCGGCCGATGCCGCTGCCGCCGCCGGTGACCACGACCAGCCGGCCGTCGCCCTCGGCCGGTCGGGACCGCCCCTCGTCGATGCGGGCGGTGAACTCGCGGACCAGTCCGGCCACGGTGGCTCCCTTCTCCAGCAGCGCCGACCAGTGGCCGGCGTGCAGCGTCCTGCGGGTCAGGTCGCTCACCCAGCGCTCCAGTCCCTCGGAGAGGTAGGTGCCGACGTACCGGTCCCGGGTGAGGGTGATCAGCTGGACCGGCACCTCGGTCCGCCGTTCACGCGGACGGCCCAGGGTGGGGCGGAAGTTGGCCCGGTACAGCTCGATGCCGCGGACCGCGTCGCGGCGCAGGGTGGGCTGCGGGTGGTCGGCGCGCGGGGTGACGTGCTCCAGGTCGCGCAGCACCCGCGGCCAGGCCCGGGCCAGGCCGAGGCGCCAGATGCCGGGGGCGAGGTAGGGCAGGTGGAAGGCGGTGATGTACCAGGAGTGCAGGCCCTGGTGCAGCAGCTGTCCCAGGTGGCGCGGGGTGGGGCGGCGCAGCCGGTGGCGCAGCCAGTGGCCCATGTGGTCCAGGCTGGGGCCGGACAGGGTGGTGTACGAGGCGATCCGGCGCTCGGCGCCGGGTGCGGTGACGGCCTCCCAGGACTGGATCGAGCCCCAGTCGTGGGCGAGCAGGTGCACCGGGCGGTCCGGGCTGACGGCGTCGGCGACGGCGAACAGGTCCTCGGCGAGCTGCTCCAGGCGGTAGCCGGACCGGTCGGCGGGGGCGGCCGACTCGCCGGCGCCGCGCACGTCGTAGCGGACCACGTGGTGGTCGCGGGCGAGGTCGGCGGCGATGTCGTCCCAGACGGCGTGGGAGTCGGGGTAGCCGTGCACAAGGAGGACGGTGGGGGCGCCCGGGTCGCCCTGCTCGAAGACGGCGAGCGGGAGGCCGCCGGAGTGGACGGTGCGGCGGCGGACCGGGGGCGCCGCCGGGCGCTTCGTCCGGCTGGTCGTCGGGTGCGTCATCGGGTGGCCTCCAGGGTGGTCGGCTCGGCAGCGGTCGGCTCGGTGGCGGCCCGCTCGGTGGTCGGCTCGACGGCAGTCTGCCCGGTGGCGGTCTGCTCGGCGGTGGTCGGCTCGACGGTGGTCGGCTCGACGGTGGTCGGCTCGACGGCAGTCTGCCCGGCGGTGGCGGTCCAACGGCGGACGTGCGGCAGGTCGTCGTCGAGCCAGTAGGCGTCGTCCTCGGTGACCACCAGCAGCTCCTCGAACTTGATGCCCACGCCGCGGAAGCCGATGTGCGGCTCGACCGCCCACAGGCCCGGGGTGGGCGTGTGCCGGGAGGAGCGACCGTCCGCCCAGAGCGGCGAACGGCCGTGCAGGCGTTCGGAGATGAGCTCGCGGCCGAGGGTCTGGAGGGTGCGCACGCCGAAGCCGAAGACGTTCACCCCGGCCGGGCCGCGCGCGGTGTTGCGGGTGACCTGATGGCCGATCACCCGGCCCGGGTAGACCTGGTGGCGGTTGTCGTAGCCGTGCGCGGCGAGCTGGGCGTCCACCGCGGCGTACACCTCGGCGAGCGGCTTGCGGGCCCGCACCTCGACGAGGATCAGCTCGCGGTAGACCTTCAGGTCGGCGGCCAGGCGGTCCCAGACCCGGTTCTCGCCGACCTTGCCGCCGTAGCCGATGTCGGCGGTGTAGCCGTCCACCACGGGCGCGCAGTCCAGTACGTACGGCATGCCCTCCTCCAGCCGTCGGTTGCCGGCGAAGAACTGCAGCGGGGTGTGGAAGTGCCGGAACGCCGTCCGGTCGCCGAACCAGGCGAAGGGGACGTGGAAGAAGTCCTGGACCCCGGCGGCGACCAGGCGGCGGCGCAGCTCGGCGGTGGCCTGCCGCTCGGTGACGCCGGGTTCGATCCAGGCGGCGACCTCTTCGGCGCAGTCGTAGGCGAGCTGCTGGGTCTCGCGGAAGCGGGCGAGGTCGCGCTCGGTGTAGCGGAAGGCGGGGGTCGCTTTCGCCATGGCAGGACTCCTTCTAGAGGTCGAGCACGAGGGTCTCGCCCTCGGCGGCCCGGGAGACACAGGGCAGCAGGGCGCCGGCGGCACGCTGCTCGGGGGTGAGGCGGCGGTCCCGGTGGTCGGGCGAGCCGGCCAGCACGCGGACCTCGCAGGTGCCGCAGAAGCCCTGGTGGCAGGAGTACGGGAGGTCCGGTCGGGTCTCGCGCAGCACGTCCAGGGCGGAACGGTCGGCGGGGACGTCGAGGGTGGGGCCTTCGGTGCCGAGGCGGACGGTGAACGGCTCACCGCCGGTGACCGGGGCGGCGCCGAAGCGCTCGAAGTGCAGGGAGGCGGCCGGGGAACCGTCCAGGGCACGCTGCACGGCGGCGAGCATCGGGGCCGGGCCGCAGCAGTAGACGGCGGCGCCACGCGGGGCGAGGGCGAGCAGCTCCGGGCCGGTGGGGACGCCGCCGTGCTCGTCGTCGGTGCGCAGCACCACCCGGTGCGGGTCGAGGGCGCGCAGCTCGTCCGTGTACGGGAGGGTGTCGGCGCTGCGGCCGACGTGCACCAGGCGCCAGTCCAGGCCGTGCCGCTGCGCCTCGCGGGCCATCGGGAGCAGCGGGGTGATGCCGATGCCGCCTGCCAGCAGGAGGACGGCGGGCTCGGCGCAGAAGGCGAAGCCGTTGCGCGGGCGGCGGGCAGTGAGCCGGGTGCCGGGGTACAGCACGTCGTGGACCTCGACGGACCCGCCGCCGCCCTCGGGCAGCCGCCGGACGGCGATGGAGTAGGCGGTGCGGTCGGCCGGGTCGCCGCTGAGGGAGTAGTGGCGCTCGCGGCCGGAGGGCAGGGCGAGGCGCAGGTGGGCGCCGGGCTGCCAGCCGGGCAGCGGGCCGCCGGAGGGGTCGACGAGTATCAACTCGATGACGTCGGCGGTCAGTTGGCGGCGCTCGGCGACGACCAGCCGGAGCGGCTGAGTGGGGCGGCTGAGCGGCTGGCGGGGGTTGCGGCGCAGCAGCGGGCCGCCGAGGGCCGGGGAGTACCGGTCGCCGAAGGCGGTGAGCCATCGGATGAAGCCGTCGGCGCGGGGGCGGCCGTAGAGGTCGGGGGGTGGGGTGAGCAGGTCCATCCGGCGGGATCCTTGGGCGTCGGGAGAGGGCGGGCGGCGGGTGGCGGGGAGCGGGTGACAGGTTTCAGACGTCAGACTTCGGAGTCCGGCGAACAGAGTTCAGCGAACAGATAACGTTTTCTGTTCGCTGAACTCTGAACTCCAAACTCTGAACTCTGAACCCCGTCACCCGTCAGCCGCGCCCGGCGGCCGCACGGGCGGCCGGGGAGGTGGCGAGGTAGCCCAGCGCCTGGCTGGACGAGCCCTCCTGGGTCGGGTGGTAGCCCGGCCGCAGGTAGCGCAGCCCGGAGCGGATCGACTTGACCGGGTCCGGCAGCAGTCCGCGCCTGGCGATCCGGCCCGCCTCCCGCCAGGTGGGCTTGAGCCGCCCCTTCAGGGTGGGGTCGGCGGCGAGCAGGAAGCGGGCGCCGCGCACCCAGAGGTGGACCAGCAGCGGCCCGGAGAACACCATCCCGCGCACCCGGCGCAGGTAGCCCGGGTCCAGGTGCACCATCAGGTCGTAGGCGACACTGCGGTGCTCGACCTCCTCCGCGCCGTGCCAGCGCAGCAGGTCCAGCATGGTCGGGTCGGCCTTGGCCCGGTCCAGGCCCGGGGAGTTGAGCGCCCAGTTGCCGAGGAAGGCGGTGAAGTGCTCGATCGCCGCGATGAAGGCGACCCGCTCGATGAGGTTCTCCCGTCGCCGGGCCGGCGTCAGCCCCGGCTTGTCGCCGAGGACGCGCCGGAACAGCCAGGAGATCTGCCGGACGTACGGCCGCGGGTCGAGCCCCTGGCCGAGCAGGTGGTCCAGGACCTCCTGGTGCGCCTCGGCGTGAATGGCCTCCTGCCCGATGAACCCGAGGACCTCCTCGCGCAGTTGCTCGTCCCGGATGAGCGGCAGCGCCTCCTTGAACACCTTGACGAACCACCGCTCCCCCTCCGGCAGCAGCAGGTGCAGCACGTTGATGACGTGGGTGGCCATCGGCTCGTCAGGGATCCAGTGCAGCGGCAGCTGGGCCCATTCGAAGTGGACGTCCCGGGGCTCCAGGACGAGGCCGTCGTGCACGCGCGCCGCGGGGGCGGCGAGGGCGGGGACGGGGGCGGAACGGGGCATGGCAGGCCCTCCTGACCTGGGGGCGGCGGCTCGGCTCAGGGAAACGTACTCGCGGGTAGCCCCCGGGACAAGGGCCTCGGCGAGTCTTATCGACATCGAGTCTAATAAGTGCCGCACACCGGCGGCCACCGCGGGAAACGCGCGAAGCCCCGCCGACTTCCCGGCAGGGCTTCCTCGAACTCATGTGCGCGGTCGTCGGCCGGCCGTCAGACCGCCATCGCCAGCATCAGCGGCGCCGCCCGGGCCGCGAGCAGCTCCGCGGCGGCCTTCAGTTTGTGGATGTTGTCCACCGGCATCGAGGTGGCCAGGCAGCCGACCGTGCTGCCCGCCGTGATCGGCACGGCCGCGCACACCGTGCCCAGCGCGTACTCCTGGATGTCCAGCACCGGCACCGTGGCCGGCTGTCGCTCCAGCCGGTGCATCAGCTGGTCGGCGTCGGTGACGGTGTGGGAGGTGAGCCGGGCGACCGGGTGCCGGGAGAGGTGGTCGCGCCGGCCGTCCGCGTCCAGCTGGCTGAGCAGGCACTTGCCGATCGCGCTGGCGTGCGCGGTGGCCCGGAAGTCCACCCATTCCTGCACGGCCGGCGCGCAGTCGGCGGCCGAGACCGCCTCCACCGTCAACTCACCGTCGTGGTACCGGCTGAAGTACACCGCGGCACCCAACTCGTCCCGGAGTTCGGCGAGCTTGCGGTCGAGTCGGGCCTTCACCAGCTGCTCCCGGTTGTGCTGGCCGAGCAGGGCGAAGGTGCCGCCCAGCAGCCAACCCCCGTCCTGACACTGGAGGTAGCCCTCGACCTCCAGGATCTCGGCGAGCCGACGCACGGTCGGAAGCCCGAGCGAGGTCTCCCTGGCGAGGGACACCAGGGTGGCGCCGTCGGGGTGGCGGTCGACCGCCTCCAGCAGTCTGAGGGCGTGCTGGAGGGAGGTGAGCGGGCCCATCAGACCCTGGTCCAGCGCGGCGTGACGACCCGGGGCTGGTGTCGACATGTCGTCCCCTTCCGATGTCCCCCCACGGAGCGACCGCGGGCACCCACCAGCGTATCGACCCAGCGGCTCCGACGGCTGCCGTCCGTACATATCCGTGGACGTTCCGTGCAGAAGCCGCCGGGCCGTTGACGGACTGCGAGTCCCTCGACGGCAGGACCCCGCCGTTCTGGACCGCCATGGTCCGGGGGGCGAACCAGCCGGTCGCCGCGCGCGGGTACGTCCGGTTCCCGGACGGCCGGGCCCGGACGATCACCGCCGGAACCGGCTGACGTCGGCGACACCACGACGGGCCCCGTCCCACTGCCCCGGTGGAAGGGCCCGTCGTGCGGGAGGTGTCAGCTCTCGTCGCCCGCCCGCAGCTTGGCGACGGCGGCGGCCAGCCGGGCGCCGTACTCCTCGTCCGCAGCGTGGAAGTGGGCGAGGTTCTTCTCCACCACGTCGTCACGCGAGACCTGCGCCAGGAAGCCCGCGATGTTGTCGATCAGGCGGGTCCTCTCACCTGCGGACATCAGCCGGTACAGCTCGCCGGCCTGGAAGAAGTCGTCGTCCTTGGTGTGCGCCGGGGTGGTGTAGGTGCCGGTGTGGCCCGCCACCGCGACCGGCGTGGCCAGTACGTCGCCGGTCTGGGCAGGGCCGTCGTACGAGTTGGGCTCGTAGTTCTTGCCGCGACCGGCGCTGTTGGCGGCCATGTAGCCGTCCCGGCCGTAGTTGGCGGCCTCGGTGGCGCGCGGGGCGTTCACCGGCAGCTGGGTGTGGTTGACGCCGAGGCGGTAGCGCTGGGCGTCCGCGTAGGCGAACAGGCGGCCCTGGAGCATCTTGTCCGGGGACGGGCCGATGCCGGGCACGAAGTTGTTCGGCGAGAACGCGGCCTGCTCGACCTCGGCGAAGACGTTCTCCGGGTTCCTGTTGAGTACCAGGCGGCCGACCTTGACCAGCGGGTAGTCGGTGTGCGGCCACACCTTGGTGAGGTCGAAGGGGTTGAAGCGGTAGTCCGCGGCCTCGGCGACCGGCATCAGCTGGACGTAGAGGGTCCAGGACGGGAACACCCCGCGCTCGATGGCCTGGTGGAGGTCGCGCTGGTGCGAGTCGGCGTCTCCGCCGACCGTCTCGGCGGCCTGGGCGCCGTCCAGGCAGCGGATGCCCTGGTTGGTCTTGAAGTGGTACTTCACCCAGTACGCGTCGCCGTCGGCGTTGACCCACTGGTAGGTGTGCGAGCCGTAGCCGTTCATGTGGCGGTACGAGGCGGGGATGCCGCGGTCGCCGAACAGCCAGGTGATCTGGTGGGTCGAGGCCGGCGAGTGGGCCCAGAAGTCCCAGACGTTGTCCGCCTCCTGCACGCCGGTGTACGGGTCGCGCTTCTGCGAGTGGATGAAGTCGGGAAACTTGATCGGGTCCTTGATGAAGAACACCGGGGTGTTGTTGCCGACGAGGTCGTAGTTGCCCTCCTCGGTGTAGAACTTCACCGCGAACCCGCGCGGGTCGCGCACCGCGTCGCTCGCGCCCAGGTTGCCGGCCACGGTGGAGAAGCGCAGGAAGACCTCGGTGCGCTTGCCGACCTCGGAGAGGAAGCCCGCCCGGGTGTACCGCGCGACCTCGTCGGTGACCTCGAAGTAGCCGTACGCACCGGAGCCGCGGGCGTGCACCACGCGCTCCGGGATGCGCTCGCGGTTGAACCGGGCCAGCTTCTCCAGCAGCTGCTGGTCCTGGATCAGCAGCGGGCCGTACTCGCCGGCCGATGCCGAGTTCTGGTTGTCGGCGACCGGGGCGCCGGACTCCGTGGTCAGGATCTTGGACATGGAGGGTCCTTCAGGTGTCGATAACGGCGGTGCGTAAAGAGTGATGTGACGTGACGTCAAATTCGGCACCGAGGAGCGCCGAGGAGCGCCGAGGAGATGGCGGTGGCGGCCGGTCAGTTGCCGAACAGGCTCCGGACGACGGTCTCGGCCGCGGCCGGCCCGGCCGCCGGGCGGGCGGCGGTCAGCGCGGCGGCCTCGTCGGCGCCGAGCCCGGCCCCCGTCAGGGCCGCGACGGCCTCGGCGGCCGGGAGGGCGTTGAACCAGCGCAGCGCCAGCGCGGCGCGGCCGGCCCCGGTGAGGCGGCCGGTGAGCCGGAGGCGGGCCAGCCCGCCGTCCGGGTGGACGTTGATGCGCACGTGGGTCACCGCGCGGCCGGTGTCGAGCCGGAAACGGTGCCGGGTGTCGGGCTGGAGTCGCGTGCGAGCCAGGAGTTCGAACCACTCGCCCTCGGCCGGGTCGGCCCCGGTCGAGGCGTCGAAGCCGATCAGATCGGCCCAGCCGGGGGCATTGGCGACGAAGCAGGAGGTGTCCACCTCGACGGCCAGGACCTCACCGCCCCCGGCCAGGGCGATCTGCACCCAGTCGTTGGCCTTGTCGCGCCGACGCCGGGTCTCCCAACCGTCGCCCATGACGGAGGCGCGGCCGGGAGCGTTCAGGTTGTGCGGGGAGGAGAAGTAGCGGTCGGACGCCGCCTCGGCCACGCCGCCGTACTCCTGGGCGGCCAGGTCGAAGGTGAGGCCGTCCAGTTCGCGCGGGTCGGGCAGCACCTCGCCGTGCACCCGCAGCCGGGCGACGCCGCCGTCCGGGAAGATGTTCAGCCGCACGTGGGTGTAGCGGGTGCCGTCCGTGACGGCGAACTCGTGGGCGGTGTCGCCCCTCAGCCCGGTGCGCGGCACGATCGTGGTCCACTCGGCGTCCTGGAGTTCCTCGGGCGAGGGGTGGCCGGGGACGGACGCGGCCTCGACCGAGGCGGACTCCGGGTAGTTGCCGGTGAAGTGGGCGGTGTCCACGATCACACCGCGGACCACCCCGGCGGCACCGAGCCGGACGATCGTCCAGTCGTGGTCCTCGTCGGTGGGGTGCGGCTGGTCGGCGGAGACACCGCGGCGGCGCTTGGACTCCCAGCCGTCCATGATCTGGCCCTTGTGGCCGAACGTGTGCGGGCGGAACTCGGCCGGCTTGGCGACCAGCAGGTTCTCGGCGTCCGCGAAGGTGTCCTCGTTCGTGGCGACGACGCCCGCGCCGAGCAGCCGGGAGGCCAGGTTGACCAGCTCGGTGAAGGGAGCACTCGGGTTGTCGGCAGTGGTCACTGACTCTCCTCTAGGCGCGTTCGGACGGGGTGGTGGCGGGGTGGGAACGGGGCCGGACGAGCTGCCGGCCGAAGGGGCGGGCCGCGGGGTCCACCTCGCGACCGCGCAACCAGGTGGTGCGCACCGCACCGGTGAGGGTCCGGCCCGCGTAGGGCGTCACCGGGTTGCGGTGGTGCAGTCCGCTCGCCCGGACGGCGAACTCGCCGTCCGGGTCGAAGGCGACCAGGTCCGCGTCGTGGCCGGCGGCGATGGCGCCCTTGGTGCCGGTGAGGCCGGCCAGTTCGGCCGGTCCGGCGGACATCCAGCGCACCACATCGACGAGGGTGTGGCCGCGCCGGCGGGCCTCGGTCCAGACGGCCGGCAGGCCGAGCTGGAGCGAGGCGATGCCGCCCCAGGCGGCTGCGAAGTCGCCGCTGCCGCCGTACTCGGGCAGCAGTTTGAGGTCGGGGGTGGACGGCGAGTGGTCGGAGACGACGGCGATGAACTCGCCGTTCGCCAGGGCCTCCCAGAGCGCGTCCCGGTTGGACTCGTCGCGGATCGGCGGGCAGCACTTGAAGGCGGTGTCGCCGTCCGGCACCTGCTCGGCCGCGAGGGTCAGGTAGTGCGGACAGGTCTCGGCGGTCACCCGTACGCCGTCCTCGCGGGCCTGCCGCAGCAGCGGCAGCACGGCGGCGGAGGAGACGTGCAGGATGTGCACCCGGGCACCGGTGCGCCGGGCCGTGTCGAGCAGGTGGGCGACGGCCGCGGTCTCCGCGTCGGCGGGCCGGGAGGCCAGGAAGTCCCGGTAGTGGACGCCGGGCTGCTGCGGGGCGGCGGCCAGCACGGCCGGGTCCTCGGCGTGGATGATCGCCAGCGCCCCGATCCGGGCCTGCTCGGCCAGCGCGGCCGCCAGGTCGGCGGCCTCGACGTGCGGGAACTCGTCCACCCCGGAGGGCGCGAGGAAGCTCTTGAAGCCGAACACGCCTTCCTCGTGCAACGGTTCGAGGTCCGCGACGTTGCCGGGGACGGCGCCGCCCCAGAAACCGAGGTCGACCCAGGTCTGCCCCTCGGCGGCCTTCCGCTTGAGCGCCAGCCCCGCCACCGTGGTGGTGGGCGGGATCGAGTTGAGCGGCATGTCGATGATCGCGGTGACGCCGCCGGCCGCGGCGGCCCGGGTGGCGGTGGCGAACCCCTCCCACTCGGTGCGGCCGGGCTCGTTGACGTGCACGTGGGTGTCGACCAGCCCGGGCAGCAGGGCGGTGTCACCGAGGTCGACGAGATCGCCCTCACCAGCCGTGAGCGAGCCGTGCGGGGCCGTCCGGGTGATCTTCCCGTCCTGGATCAGCACGTCCGCGGGGCGCTCGCCGTCGGGCAGGACCACCCGCCGGGAGCGGATCACCGTCGGTTGGCTGAAAGGCATGGGAGACCTCCGGAACCTGGGAGTCGTGGTGGTTCGAGGGCGCTTCGGGGGTGTTTCGAGGGCATCGCTTCGGGGGGCGGCACCTCGGGGGGCGTCGCTTCGGAGGCGGTGGAACGCGGGAGGTGGCGAGGGATTGCCGGGAGCCTAGGCCCGCCTTCAACAAAACGTCAATGGATGAACGCACGAGGGTTCAGCGCGGCAACAGCCGGGCGGCCAGCTGCTCCCCCGCGAGTTCGGCCAGCTCGGCGGCCCTGGTCATGCTCTCCCCCGGCTGTTCGGCCAGGTCGGTCAGCGCGATGGCGGCGGTGAAGCCGGCGGCGCGCCACTCGGGCTCGGAGAGCTCCAGCCGACCCGCCACGGCGGCCACTCGAACCCCCGCCCGGGCGGCCGCCGCGGCGACTCCGACAGGGGCCTTGCCGTGGAGCGTCTGCGCGTCCAGGCAGCCCTCGCCGGTCACGACGAGGCGTGCCCCACGCACGGCCCCGTCGAAGCCCAGCAGGTCGAGCAGCAGCTCGATGCCGGGTCGCATGGTGGAGCCGAGCAGGGCGAGGGCGGCGAAGCCCACCCCGCCCGCGGCGCCGGCGCCGGGCGCCTCCCGGACGTCCCGCCCGGTGGCCCCGGCGACCAGGTCGGCGAACGTGGTCAGCCCCTCCTCCAGGACCACCAGGCCCTCGGCGTCGGCGCCCTTCTGCGGGCCGTAGACGGCGGTGGCGCCGCGCGGCCCGAGCAGCGGGTTGTCCACGTCGCAGGCCACCACGACCTCGACGCCGCCCAGGGCGTCGACCAGCGGGCCGAGGTCGATCTCCGCGAGCCTGCGCAACGCAGCGCCGCCGGGCGGGAGTTCGACCCCGTCGGCGTCGCGCAGCCGCACCCCGAGCGCCTGCACCATGCCGGCCCCGCCGTCCGTACAGGCGCTGCCGCCGAGGCCCAGCACGATCCGCTTGACGCCGAGCGAGACAGCCTTGGCGATCAGCTGGCCGACCCCGTAGGACCCGGCCGCGAGCGGGGCGGTGCGGCCGCCGGGCAGCCGGGCGAGACCGGAGGCCTGCGCCAGCTCGACCACGGCGGTGTCGTCCCGGACGGCCAGCGCGGCGTCCACCGGCAGTCCGGTCGGACCGGTCACCTTGGCCGGGACCCGGCTGAAGCCGGCCGCGAGCGCGGCGGCCAGGGTGCCCTCGCCGCCGTCGGCGACGGGCAGCTCGCGCACCTCGGTTCCGGGCGCGGCGCGCCGGATGCCTGCGGCGATCCGGGCCGCCACCTCGGCGCCGTCCAGGCTGCCCTTGAACTTGTCGGGGGCGACGACCACATGGCCCTGGCGGGGAGTGGGGGGCATGGCGCGGTCCTCGCTTCCGTACGGGTCTGGCGGTGGTGGTACGACGTGCGTCCAGCATGGGGCGGGGCGGCCCGGGGGTGCCAGCTCCTCGGCCGCAGTGGCCGGGGCGGAACGCTCCCAGGAGATGCGCCCCGTTCGGTGCGTTCCGAAGGGGGCCGGCACCGTCCCGGGCGGCCCGGGGGTGCGACCCCCTCCCCGCCGTTCCACTCGTCCCGCTTCCGACGTACGAGAGGCTCCCCTCGGCAGGGAGGAGGCCGGGCGACGCGTACCAGGCACGACCGAAGTGCCCCCAGGGGGACGTACGCGTCACCGGCTTGGATCGACCGACGGGCGGGCGGATGAGCCCCGGCCCGCACGCCGGTCGGGTCCGGCCTCCTGACGGCGCGGGCACGACCGGATGGGTACACGCCGCCAGGAGGAACTCGGGCGGGGCTCCGCGCGGGAACCCCCGGGGGGTGTTACTCGACCTCGCGCCCGGAGAGCCGCTCGACGCCACGCAGGAGCGCCGAGTGGTCGAGCGAGCCGTCGCCGTTGGCCCGGGCGGAGGCGACCAACTGGGCCACCACGGCGCCGACCGGCAGCGCGGCGCCCACGGCGCGGGCGGCGTCGGTGACGATGCCCATGTCCTTGTGGTGCAGGTCGATCCGGAAGCCGGGGGCGAACTCGCGGTTCAGCATGTTCGCCTTCTTGCGGTTGAGCACGGTCGAGCCGGCCAGGCCGCCGCCGAGCACGTCCAGCGCAGCCGCGAGGTCCACGCCGGCGTTCTCCAGGAACACCACGGCCTCGGCGAGCACCTGGATGTTGACCGCGACGATCAGCTGGTTGGCGGCCTTGACGGTCTGGCCGGCGCCGGACGGGCCGACATGGACGACCGTGGTGCCCAGCACGTCGAACAGCGGCTTGGCCTCGGCGAAGTCCTCGGCGGCGCCGCCGACCATGATCGACAGGACGGCCTCCACGGCGCCGGCCTCGCCGCCCGAGACCGGGGCGTCCAGGGTGCGGATGCCCTTCTCCCCGGCGGCGGCCTCGACCTTGATCGAGGTCCGCGGGGTGATCGAGGACATGTCGATCACCAGGGTGCCGGGCTTGGCGTTCTCCAGCACGCCGCCCTCGCCCAGGACGACCTGTTCGACCTGCGGGTCGGCCGGGACCATCGTGATGACGACCTCGGCGTCCTTCACCGCGTCCGCGATGCTGGTGGCGCCGTGGCCGCCGGCCGCGACCAGGGCGTCGATCGGCGGCCGGGTGAGGTTGAAGCCGGTGACGTGGTGCCCGGCCTTGACGAGGTTGGCGGCCATCGGGCTGCCCATGATGCCGAGGCCGATGAAGGCGATCTTGCGGCTCATCGCGTCGAGTTCCTTACGTGTGCGGGTGGGAGGTCGGGTGGGTCCGCGGCGCGCTGCTCGGCGACTCCGCTCCTTGGCGGCTCCGCTATCCGGCTGCGCGCAGTTCGCGCGGCAGCCACCCGAAGCTGTCGGCGCTGACGCCGGTGGAGGGGCGGTACTCCAGGCCGATCGAGCCGGTGTAGCCCGCGGCCGTGAGCCGGGCGAACAGGTCCTCGAAGTCCAGCTCTCCGGTGCCGGGCTCGTTGCGGCCCGGGTTGTCGGCGATCTGCACGTGGCCGATGCGGTCGGCGTGGGTGTCGATGACGGCCGCCAGGTCCTCGCCGTTCCTGGCCAGGTGGTACAGGTCGCAGAGGAATCTGGCGTTCCCCAGGCCGGTGGCGGCGTTGACCCTGTCGACCACCTCGACCGCGGCGGCGGCCGAGACCAGCGGATAGTCCGGCGACTCGGCCCCGTTCAGGGCCTCGATCAGCAGGACGGCTCCGATTCCGTGCGCGGCCCGCGCGGCGAGCACCAGGTGCTCCAGCGCGAGCGCGTCCTGCTCGGCCGGGTCGACGCCCTCGACCCGGTTGCCGTACAGCGCGTTGAGCGCGGTGGCGCCGAGCGAGGCGGCGAGTTCCGCGGCGACCGGGACGTTGGCGCGGAAGCGGTCCCGCTCGGACGGCACCGAGACGGTACCGCGAGCGCCCTTGCTCAGGTCGTCCAGGAGGTTGAGGCCGGTGAGCCGCACGCCGGCGTCGGTGAACGCCTTGCGCAGCGCGTCCAGTTCGGCCTGCGAGGGGTCGTGCTCCTCCCCGAAGGGCCACCAGAGTTCGGCGGCGGTGAAGCCGGCCGCGGCGGCCGCGGCGGGGCGCTCCAGGAGCGGCAGTTCGCCGAACAGGATCGACAGGTTGACCGTGAAGCCGTGCTTGGCAGCCGCCGTCACGTCACTCACCTCTCATCTCTCTTCCTTCATCCGCAACTTCCACGATCCGGAAGAGGGATTCTGTGTGGTGGAAGCATCTCCGGCCTGCCGAGCGAGTGTCAAGAGAGTCGCAACATTTTGTTGAAGA
This sequence comes from Kitasatospora sp. NPDC057542, assembly GCF_042801945.1. NCBI lineage: Bacteria > Bacillati > Actinomycetota > Actinomycetes > Kitasatosporales > Streptomycetaceae > Kitasatospora > Kitasatospora sp. NPDC057542. The sequence continues at coordinate 6,166 of NZ_JBHVFE010000051.1, read as the reverse complement.
AGCCCGAGCGTGCGCCGCCCCAGGGGGCCGGACTGTTCGATCACCCGGCCCCTGCCCGCCCGCACACCTGCTCGCTACAGTGACCTCGTGCGATTGATGGTGGAGTTCACGACAGAACCGTTCGAACTGGACACGTTCCCGGAGCACGCCGCGGCGGCCCGCAAGGCCGTCGACGAGGCCGGCCTGGCCGTGTCGGTCGGCCCCTTCGGCACCGGCGCCGAGGGTGAGGCCGAGCAGGTCCTCGCCGCGGTGACCAAGCTGCTCAAGGAGACCCTGGACGCCGGGGCGACCCGGATCTCGGTCCAGGTCAGCCTGCTGGGCGAGGAGGGCGGTACGCCGTGACCGAGAACGTGGAACACCCGCTCGCCGCGGCGGTGAAGCCGCTGCTGGCCGCGGTCGGCGCGACGCCCGTCCCGCTGGACGAGGCGAAGCCCGACGACGTGGTCCTGGAGTGGGAGGGCGTCCCGGCCCTGGCCGTCCGACTGCCGCACCTGGGCAGCGCACTGGACCGACTGCTCGCCGAGATGACCCGCCAGTTCGACGGCCGCCCGCTGGCCGAGCTCGACCGACTGGAGAAGCAGCGAGTCGTCGCCCTCCTGGAGGAGCGCGGCGCCTTCACCGTCCGCCACGGCGTGGAGACCGTCGCCTCGGCTCTGGGCGTCAGCCGCTTCACCGTGTACAACTACCTGAACCGCCAGGACGGCGCGAAGTCGTCCTGACGCCCCGGTTCGGCGCCCTCCGGAGCGCATGCGACCCCATCCCGGGGGCTTCCGAACGGGTGACCCCGCCGGCACGGCAGGACTGGATCGGCCTGCGGCGGGGCACACTTGGCGAATCGCACACGAAAGGGCCCGACACCGCGGCCCGGCTCAAAACGTAACCACCAACCGTTCAACAAAGTGTTGACGGCCGGGTGGGGTCGATCTAGCTTTTCCGGGTGGCACCACTCTTCAGGAGGTCCACTCGTGACCAACCATCCCCACACCCTTGACGCCCTGGCCGCGGCCGACGCCGCGGAGCTGGAAGAGATCCTGCTGGAGGTATGCTCCAGCCCCCGCTGGGCCGCCGCGATCGTGGAGGCCCGACCCTGGTCCGACCGTGAGGCCCTGCTCGCCGCCAATTCGGCGGCCATGGCGTCACTGACGACCGAGGATCTGCGCGACGCGATGGCCGGCCACGCCCGGATCGGCGAGCCCATGGCGGGCGACGCCACCTCCGAGCGCGAACAGGCCGGAATCCAGGGCGTGAACCAGGCGATCCTCGACGAACTGCACGAGGCCAACGCCGCCTACGAGGCCAAGTTCGGCCATGTGTTCCTGATCTGCGCGACCGGCCGCACCGCGGTCGGGATGCTCGCCGCCCTGCGCGATCGCCACCCCAACGACGCCGCCACCGAGGCGGAGATCGTCCGAGGGGAGCTGTGCAAGATCAACGACATCCGGCTCAACCGCCTGCTCGATGCGCCCTGACAATCCGCCAGTTTGTTTCGCACCGAATCGTTCCGGTTGCCCCATCAGGAAACTGACGCACCGTCACTTCTGCCATCAGTAAGGTCACTCCACCCATGACTGGCATCTCCACCCACGTGCTCGACACCAGCCTCGGCCACCCGGCCGAGGGCGTCCCGGTCGAGCTCGCACTGCAAACCGAGGGTGGCTGGCAGGTGCTCGGCACCTCCGCCACGGACTCCGACGGCCGGGCCAAGGACCTGCCGGCCGTGGAGGCGGGCTCGGTCGTCCGGCTGCTCTTCGACACCGGCGCGTACCACGCGCTCAAGTCCTCCGAGCCGCCGTTCTTCCCCGAGGTCTCGATCGTCTTCACGGTCGCGCCCGAACAGCACCACTACCACGTGCCGTTGCTGCTCAACCCGTTCGGATACTCGGTCTACCGCGGAAGCTAGTGGACCGACCTTGAAAGCTTAGGAGCCACGTCATGGCCCACGTGCTCGGCCAGAACCAGTACGGCAAGGCGGAGAACCGCATCGTCCGGATCCACCGCGACTCCACCCGGCACGAGATCAAGGACCTGAACGTCTCGGTCTCGCTCCGCGGCGAGTTCGAGGACGTCCACCTCACGGGATCCAACGCCAACTGCCTTCCCACCGACACCACCAAGAACACCGTCTACGCCTTCGCCAAGAAGTACGGCATCGAGTCGGCCGAGGCCTTCGGCATCCTCCTGGCGCGCCACTTCGTCGACGACACCGAGCGCGGCGTCGTGCACAGCGCCCGGATCCGGATCGAGGAGTACGCCTGGGAGCGGATCCGGACCCCGGACAGCTCGGCCCGCTTCATCGGCTCGGAGGAGGTCGGCCACTCCTTCGTCCGCAGCGGCCAGGAGACCCGCACCAGCGAGATCGTCTACGACGGCGAGTCCGTCCAGGTGATCTCCGGCCTGAAGGACCTGGTCGTCCTGAACTCCACCAACTCGGAGTTCTGGGGCTACATCAAGGACGGCTACACCACCCTCCAGGAAGCCTACGACCGCATCCTCGCCACCCAGGTCACCGCCCGCTGGAAGTTCGGCTACAGCGGCAGGGACGGCGAGGCCCAGCCCAACTGGAACCGCTCCTACACCCAGGTGAAGCAGCACATGCTGGAGGCCTTCGCCGAGACCTACTCCTACTCGCTGCAGCAGACCCTGCACGCGATGGGCACCCGGGTCCTCAACAACCGCGCCGAGGTGGACGAGGTCCGGCTCGAACTGCCCAACAAGCACCACTTCCTGGTCGACCTGGAGCCGTTCGGCCTCAAGAACGACAACGAGGTCTACTTCGCCGCGGACCGCATGTACGGCCTGATCGAGGGCACCGTGCACCGCGAGGGCGTCGTCCCGGTCATCCCGGTCGCCTGACCTCCCCGCCCCACCACCAGGTGGACACCGCCCGGAATCGCCGCACCCTCCGGTCCCCACGGGCCGGTCGAGTCCGGGCGGGCCGCTCCACCGACCCCACCACCGCACCACCGCGCGTTCCATCCGTACCAGCAGTTTCTCCACCCCCACCCCCACCCACCGGAGTTCGTGTCTGCCTCGCGGCGGCCGGCCCGGGGCACTGGAGAGGCCGGCCGAGGGATCCTTGCACCGCCGTCCCGCTCTCGGTCACACCAGCACCAGCCGCACTCCAGCGCCACGGGCGCGCCGGGAGCCACGGGCACAAGAGGGGCTCGACATGGCACCCAGCAACACCAGCAGTACAGACGGCGGTTCCACCCCGGAAAGAGCGCACGGCCCGGACGGCGTGTCGGCACACCTCCCCGGCGAGCCGCCCCGGCCCGGGACCCACCCCGTGGACGAGTTGCTGCCCCCGGTGAAGCTGTTCTCCACCGGACTCCAGCACGTCGCCGCGATGTACGCGGGGGTCGTCGCACCCCCGCTCATCGTCGGCGCCGGCGTCGGGCTCTCCGCCGCCGAACTCGCCCTGCTCATCTCGGCCAGCCTGTTCACCGCCGGACTGGCCACCCTCCTCCAGACGCTCGGCATCTGGAAGATCGGCGCGCGACTGCCGTTCGTGAACGGCGTCTCCTTCGCGGGGGTCGCGCCCATGATCGCCATAGCGAAGGAGCACGGACCGAAGGACGCCCTCCCGGTGATCTTCGGATCGGTGATCGTCGCGGGGCTCCTGTGCTTCCTCGCGGCACCGTACTTCTGCAAGCTCATCCGGTTCTTCCCCCCGGTCGTCCAGGGCACCGTGATCACCCTCATCGGGGTGTCCCTGCTTCCGGTGGCGGTCAACTGGGCGCGCGGCGGCTCGCCGGGCGCCCCCGGGTACGGCTCCATGCGGGCCATCGGCCTCGCCGCGATCACCCTCGTCGCGGTGGTGCTCTGCAACCGGCTGCTGCACGGTTTCTGGCAGCAGCTGTCGCTGCTCATCGGCTTGGCGCTCGGCACCCTGATCGCCTTCCCGCTGGGGCTCGCCGACTTCGGCGCGGTCAAGGACGCGAACGTCTTCTCGCTCCCCTCCCCGTTCCACTTCGGCGCGCCGATGTTCGACGCCGCCGCGATCGTCTCGATGTGCATCGTCATGATGGTCTCGATGACCGAGTCCACCGCCGACATGCTCGCCCTCGGCAAGATCGTCGATCGCGAGGCGGACGAGCCCACCCTCGCCGCCGGCCTGCGGGCCGACGGTCTGGCCACCGCGCTCAGTCCCGTCTTCAACGGCTTCGCCGCCAGCGCCTTCGCCCAGAACATCGGGCTGGTGGCGCTGACGAGGATCCGCAGCCGCTACGTGGTCGCGGCCGGCGGAGCCATCCTGGTCCTGCTGGGGCTGTTCCCCGTGCTGGGCTCGCTCGTCTCCCTGGTACCGCAGCCCGTCCTCGGCGGCGCCGGGATCGTGCTCTTCGGCACGGTCGCGGCCAGCGGCATCCGCACCCTCGCGGAGGCGGGGATGGAGTCCGGCTCGAACACCATCCTGGTGTCGGTCTCACTCGGTGTCGGCATCATCCCGATCGCCGTGCCGACGTTCTACGACTCCTTCCCGGAGGCCGTAAGGACCCTGATGCACTCGGGGATCTCGGCCGGCTCCGTGATGGCCGTCCTGCTCAACCTGCTCTTCCACCACGTCGGGACCGCCCACCATACCACGTCCGGCCAGGCCTCCGGCGCGACGGTGCCGACGGCGACACCGTCCTGACCGGCCGGGGAGGGCGTGCGCCCTTCGGTGCGCGCCCCTCCCAGCCCTCCCCCATAGGAGTCACCCCATGGCAGTCCAGCCCCCGCCCGCCGACCAGCGGATCGTGATCGAGAACGTCGCGATCGCCACCGTGGACGCGAACGACACCGAGTACGCCCGCGGCCACGTGGTCATCCTCGGCAACACCATCGAGGCGGTGGGCGACGGCCCCGCCCCCGCGTGGCTGGACAACGTGGTGCGCCGGATCAACGGCGAGGGACACCTGGCCACCCCCGGCCTGGTCAACACCCACCACCACTTCTACCAGTGGATCACCCGCGGCCTGGCCCAGGACGACATCCTGTTCGACTGGCTGGTCGCCCTCTACCCGACCTGGGCGCGGATCGACGAGAGGCTCGTGCACGCCGCCAGCCAGGGCTCCGCCGCCGCACTGCTCAAGTCCGGCTGCACCACCGCCGCGGACCACCACTACGTCTTCCCCGAGGACGGCGGCGACGTGCTCGGCGCCTCCATCGGGGCCGTCCGGGAGCTCGGCCTGCGCTTCACCGCGCTGCGCGGCTCGATGGACCGCTCCAAGAAGGACGGCGGGCTGCCGCCGGACCACGCGGTCGAGGCGCTGGACGACATCCTGACCGCCTCCGAGGCCGCCGTGGACCGGTACCACGACTCCTCCTTCGGCTCGATGCTGCACGTCGCCATCGCACCCTGCTCGCCCTTCTCGGTCTCCACCGACCTGCTCCGCCAGTCCGCCGAGCTCGCCCGCCGCAAGGGCGTCCGGCTGCACACCCACGGCTCGGAGACGGCCGAGGAGGAACAGTTCTGCAAGGAACTGTTCGGCATGGGGCCGACCGACTACTTCGAGTCGGTGGGCTGGCTCGGCGAGGACGTCTGGATGGCGCACTGCGTGCACATGAACGACTCCGACATCGCCAAGTTCGCCGAGACCGGCACCGGCGTCGCCCACTGCCCGTCCTCCAACGCCCGACTGGCCGCCGGCATCGCCCGGGTGCCCGACATGCTCCGGGCCGGCGTCCCGGTCGGCCTCGGCGTCGACGGCACCGCCTCCAACGAGTCCGGCGAGCTCGGCACCGAGCTGCGAAACGCCCTGCTGATCAACCGGCTGCACGGCTCCCCCACCGCGCTGACCGGGCGGCAGGCGCTGCGCCTGGGCACCATGGGCGGCGCCCGGGTGCTCGGTCGGCAGGACGAGATCGGCTCGATCGAGGCCGGCAAGCTCGCCGACCTGGCGCTGTGGAAGATCGACGGAATCATGCACTCGTCCATCGCCGACCCGGTCGCCGCGCTCACCTTCGGGGCGCTGCCGCCGCTGTCCGTGCTGTTCGTCAACGGCAACGCGGTGGTCGAGAAGGGGCAGCTGACCACCGTCGACGAGGACCGGATCGCGCGTGACTGCGCGCGGGCCGCCCGCGAGCTGGCGGCCCGTCCGGTCTGACGCCCACCCGCACTCCGGGGGCGCCCAGGGACGGTGCGCCCCCGGACTCCGTCCACCCCGGCGGGTGTACGGACCGTGGC
>NZ_JBHVFE010000050.1:0-30078 GCF_042801945.1 Kitasatospora sp. NPDC057542 | reverse complement strand
CTGTCGGGGCGCCCCACCCGCCCTTCCGTCATTCCGGGGCGGGGCCGCCGGGCAGCCGGACGGTGGCCAGCGCGCCCGGACCGCCGTCGGCGGCCGGTCCGAGGGTGACGTCGCCGCCCGCCTCCCGGACGCTCTGCGCGACGATCGACAGCCCGAGCCCGGAACCGGGCAGCTGGCGCGAGGACGGCGAGCGCCAGAACCGGTCGAAGACGTACTGGAGCTCGTCCGGCGGAATGCCGGGCCCGTGGTCGCGGACGGTCAGCACGCCCTGGTGCAGCCGGACCTCGATGGTGCCGCCGGGCGGGCTGTACTTGACCGCGTTGTCCAGCAGGTTGATCACGGCCCGTTCCAGCCCCACCGCGTCGCCGTGCACGTACCAGGGCTCGGTGTCCGTCTCGAAGACCAGCCCCGGGCCGCGCAGCTCGGCCCGCTCGACGGCCCGTCCGGCGATCTCGTGCAGGGCCACCACGGTGGGGGCCGGGCCGGTCTTCGGGGTGTCCGGGCGGGAGAGCTGGAGCAGGTCGCCGATCAGGACGGTGAGTTCCTGCATCTGGGCCTTCATGTTGCCGAGCAGCTTGGTCTTGGTCGCCGGGGGCAGCGGGCGGCCGGTGTCGTTGCTGCGGATCAGCAGGTCGACGTTGGTGCGCAGGGAGGTCAGGGGAGTGCGGAGCTCGTGCCCGGCGTCGGCGATCAGCCGGGTCTGCCGCTCGCGGGAGTTGGCGAGGGCGGTGCTCATGGAGTTGAAGGAGGTGGAGAGGCGGGCGATCTCGTCGTGCCCGTGGACCGGGATGGTGGTGCCGACCTCCTCGGTCCGGGCGATGTGCTCGACGGCGTCGGTGAGCTGGTCGACGGGCTTGAGGGCGGAGCGGGCGACCAGGCGGCCGGCGAGGGCGGCGAGCAGGATGCCGCCGGCGGCGACCGAGCCGAGCAGGATGGCGAGGCCGTCGAGGGAGTCCTCGATGGGCTGGGTGGGAGTTGCCACCATCACGACAGCGGGGATGGAGAAGTTGCGGTTGGGGGCCAGTCGGACGATTGCGGGGTCGCCATTGGTGAACTTCCCGTTCCGGGTGATCGATTGCCCGGGCTTGAGCTGGAATGCAGCGGCATCCCCCGGTGTGGTCACGATCGCCTTGGTCGCCCCCGGCGGCAGGCAGACTCCGGCCGACACGAGGAACTGGGTGTCCCGGGGGACGGCCCCACTGATCTCCGGCATGTTTCCGCCGCGCTGATGATCCAGTGCGGCTTCCGGAGTGGCGTAGCAGATGAGCCTCCCGGGCGTGGGCTGGGGCGCACTGGCGAGGTCGGACCGGACCTGGTTGTAGAGCTGCTTCTCCACGATGAACCAGCACGCCAGCGCCGACAGCGCGATCGCCACCGCCACCGCCGCCGCGCTCAGGAAGGTGAGGCGGCTGCGGAGCGAGCGGGAGCGGAACCAGTGCAGGAGGCGCTGCCGGCGCCCGCGCGTGCGGGGCGGGGCCAGCGGAGGGGGCGGAACGGTGGTCACGTGCTCGCGCCGGCTGCCGGGCGCAGGGCGTAGCCGACGCCGCGTACGGTCTGGATCAGGCGGGGCATGCCGCCCTGCTCGGTCTTGCGGCGCAGGTACATCACGTACACGTCCAGGGAGTTGGAGGAGGGTTCGAAGTCGAAGCCCCAGACCGCCTTGAGGATCTGTTCGCGGGTGAGGACCTGGCGGGGGTGGGCGAGGAACATCTCCAGCAGCATGAACTCGGTGCGGGTGAGCTCGATCGGCTTGCCGGCCCGGGTGACCTCGCGGGTGGCGGTGTTCATCCGCAGGTCGGCGAAGGCGAGCACCTCGCTCTCGTCCTCGACGGCGGCGCGGGCGGCGGCCTCGGCGGCGAGGGCGTTGCGGCGCAGCAGGGCGCGGACGCGGGCGAGCAGTTCGTCGAGTTCGAAGGGCTTGGCGAGGTAGTCGTCGGCGCCGACGTCGAGGCCGGTGACGCGGTCGCCGACGGCGTCGCGGGCGGTCAGCATCAGCACCGGGACGGTGTCGCCGCGCGAGCGCATCCGGCGGACGGCGGTGAGGCCGTCCATCCGGGGCATCATGATGTCCAGCAGGACGAGGTCGGGCCGGTCGCGTTCGACGGACTCCAGGGCTTCGTAGCCGTCGGTGGCGGTGGCGACCTCGTACCCCTCGAAGGCGAGGCTGCTCTCCAGGGCGTCCCGGAGGGCGGGTTCGTCGTCGACCACCAGGAGCCGGGCAGAGGGGTGGCCGGCCTCGGCGGCGGTACGGTCGTCGGCGGACGGGGTCATGGGCGGGTGCCCTTTCTCGTCGGGTGGAGGGCCTGCTGGGAGCAATTGTCCGTCTCAGGGGGTGCGGGTCACAGGTTCTGGCCGGCTTCGAGTTTCGGCAGGACCTGCTTGATGTCGTTGATCGGGATGGCGAAGCCGAGGCCGACGCTGCCGGCCGAGCCGTTGCCGGAGGAGCTGGAGCCGCCGGGCGCGTACATCGCCGAGTTGATGGCGATGACCTGGCCGCTGGCGTTGATCAGCGGGCCGCCGGAGTTGCCGGGGTTGAGCGCGGCGTCGGTCTGGAAGGCCTTGTAGGTGGTGGTGCTGCCGTTGTCGGACTGCGGGACGGTGCCGCGCAGGCCGGGCAGGAAGGGGAGGCCGAAGCCACCGTTGTTGCTGGTGCTGCCCTCGTCGAGCTGGACGGTGACGTCGCGGTTCTCGGCGCTGATGATGCCGGAGGTGACGGTGCCGGTGAGGCCGTCGGGGTTGCCGATGGCGACGACCGGGTCGCCGATGGCCATGGTGGAGGAGTCGCCGAGGACGGCGGGGGTGAGGTTCTTCGCGCCGGTCGCGGTGATCACGGCGACGTCGAGGGCCTTGTCGGTTCCGGTGACGGCGGCCTGGGCGGTGGAGCCGTCCTTGAAGGTGACGGTGATCCGCGCGCCGCCGGTCGCGGTGTCGATCACGTGGTAGTTGGTGAGGATCTGCCCGTCGGTGTTCAGGACGACGCCGGTGCCGGTGGAGGTGCCGTTGCCGCTCTTGACGGTGATCTGGACGGTGCTGGGCGAGACGGCGGCGGCGATGGCGCGCACGTCGGCGCTGCCGTCGGAGCGGGCGGAGACCGGGCTGGCGATGGTGCCGACGCGGTTGTCGGAGCTCTGCCGGTCCACGGCGACCAGTCCGCCGGTGACCCCGCCGAGGACGGCGGCGACCGCGGCGACGGCGGTGACCATGGCGAGCCGGCCGCGCAGCAGTCCTCGCCGGGCCCGGCTGCCGCGGTCCCCGGGGCCCCCGGGGCCGAGGATCGTGGGCGGCTCGGGCGGAATCGGCGGGGGCGGCGGCGGTCCGTCGAAGCCGCCGTCGGAGTGGTCCTCCAGGTAGCTGTACCTGTACCCGTCCGGACCGGAAGCGCTGTCCGGGCCGCCGGCGGCCGGGCCGCTGCCGAGCACGGTGCCCTCGATCACCCGGGGCTCCTGGGACCAGTACGGGCCGTACTGCTCGTGGGCCCGGTCGGGGCCGTACTGCTCGCTGGGGTACTGCTGCTGTTCGCTCATGCCGACCAAGCTCGACCCGGTGCATGAGGAGTGCATGAGAACCGGCTCAGAACGAGGAGAGAAGCCCGTTGGGTTCTCATAAAGCCTGGTCAGGCCACCCGCAGAGCGGAATCGGCTACTCCGGTACCGACCGGCCGGGGGCGCCGCCGTCGCAGCCGCAGGAGCGGCGGATGACCAACCGGGACGGGAACGTGCGGACCCGCTCGGTGTCCGACCCGGGCACCATCAGCGAGTCGTCCAGCACCAGGTCCACGGCGGCCCGGGCCATCGCGTCGCGGTCGGAGGCGACGGTGGTCAGCGGCGGGTCGGCGAGCGCGGCCTCCGGTACGTCGTCGAAGCCGGCCACCGCGAGGTCCTCCGGGACCCGCAGGCCGACCTCGCGGGCGGCCCGCAGCACGCCGATCGCCTGGTCGTCGGTGGAGCAGAAGATCGCCCGCGGCCGGTCCGGCGAGCGGAGCACGCCGAGCGCGACGTCGTAGGCGCCGTAGCGGTGGAAGGGCGCGTCGATCAGGTGCGGCTCGGTGGGGACGCCGTGCGCGTCCATGGCGCGCTGCCAGCCCTCGACGTGGTCGATGACCGGGTCGCCGGGGGCGGGGGACTCGACCGGGCCGCCGAAACAGGCCACGTACGGGTGCCCGTGCACCTCCAGCAGGTGGCGCACGATCGCCTCGGCGCCCGCCACGTCGTCGGTGACCACCGCGACGTCGTCGATCGCCTCGGGCCGGCGGTGCAGCAGCACCACCTTGGCGCCCTCCATCGCGGCGAACTCCTCGGCGGCGCGCTGCGAGGGGCCCTGGCTGACCAGGATCAGGCCGGAGACGCGCATCCCGAGGAAGGCGCGGACGTAGTGCACCTCGCGGTCGTCCACGTAGTCGGAGTTGCCGATCAGCACCAGCTTGCCGCGCTCGGAGGCGGCCCGTTCCACGGCGTGCGCCATCTCGGCGAAGAAGGGCTGGCGGGCGTCCGGGACGACCATGCCGATCAGGTTGGTGCGGCGGGAGGCCATCGCCTGGGCGACGCTGTTCGGCCGGTAGCCGAGCTGCTCGATCGCCGCGAGGACCTTCTCCCTGGTCGCGGGCGCGACCGGGCGCGGCCCGTTGTTGATGACGTAGCTGACGACCGCGGTCGAGGTACCAGCCAGCCGGGCTACATCGTCGCGCGTCACTTTGGCCACGGGGGGAGTCTACGCGTGTGGCCTCCGGGGTGGCAGTGGGACCTGGGGCCTCGTTCGGCAGGCCGTCGGGCGGCTCCGGGAGGAACCGGACAAGCCGGGCGGCGGACGGCCCGCCCGGCTCCGTGCCGGTGCTCGGACGGGCCCGGGCCTCAGGCGTCCAGGGGGGCGGCGGGGCGTTGGGCGAGCTCCGGCCGTTCCCCCTTCTCGGGCTTCTCCGGGACGACGAAGCGGTAGCCGACGTTGCGCACGGTGCCGATCAGCTGCTCGTGCTCCACGCCGAGCTTGGCGCGCAGCCGCCGGACGTGCACGTCCACCGTCCGGGTGCCGCCGAAGTAGTCGTAGCCCCAGACCTCCTGGAGCAGCTGCGCCCGGGTGAAGACCCGCCCGGGGTGCTGCGCGAGGTACTTGAGCAGCTCGAACTCCTTGAAGGTGAGGTCGAGCGCCCGGCCCTTGAGCTTGGCGGAGTAGGTGGCCTCGTCGACCGAGAGGTCGCCGTTGCGGATCTCCATCGGGCCCTCGTCGGTGACGACCTGGAGCCGGCCGAGCGCGAGCCGCAGCCGGGCCTCGACCTCGGCCGGGCCGGCGGTGTCCAGCAGGACGTCGTCGATGCCCCACTCGGCGGTGACGGCGGCCAGGCCGCCCTCGGTGACCACCAGGATCAGCGGGCAGCCGATGCCGGTGGAGCGCAGCAGCTGGCAGAGGCTGCGGATCTGCGGAAGGTCACGCCGGCCGTCGACCAGGATGACGTCCGCGCTGGGGGTGTCCACCAGGGCCGCGCCCTCGGCGGGGGCCACCCTGACGTTGTGCAGCAGCAGTCCGAGAGCGGGCAGTACCTCGGCGGAGGGCTGCAGCGCATTGGTGAGGAGGAGGAGAGAACTCATACCCGGTGGTCCCCTTTCCGGGTCGTCGCGGTCGCGTTACGGCTGCCGCCACAGCCGGATGGCGCACGTGCTGAGGGGGAGGGGAGGACGGCGGTCGGCCGCGGCGAACCGAGGGAGCGGACGGCGTGCAGGGCGCGACGGCGGGTCCGCCGGGGGTCCCGCAACCCCTGGCGCACCGTTTCTGCCCTGCTCATCACCGCGAACCCTCCGGTCTGGTCCGGTGCCGGGTGGCGGCCCGGTGCCGGGTGGCGATGCCCCGGCCGGCCGGGGCACGTCGTTGTGCCGCCTCAGGCGGGGCGGTTCCTGCTGCGCGCCGGGGGTGGGCCGACGAATCGCAAGAACGTCCGTACTGGCGTCCTGAAAGCACAAAAGGATCCGGGGGCGACTCTGCCCGGATCCCTCATGGTGGTCGAGGATAGCCGACCTCGCCCCTCGGCCGGGAGTGCGGGAATCCGGCGGTTCGCCTCATTCGGGGCGTGCACCGGGTGAGGCTGGACACAACGTCGAGCGCCGGTCCGGCGCCCCTCGACGGCGGTCCGGCGGGAGACCGGTGCCCGTCCGGCCAGGGCGATTGCCGCTCGTGGCCGCGGACACGCCATCATGGGGACGCACATCGGAGGCGCTGTTCGGGTCCATCGTTCGGGTGGTCGGACGGCCGGCGCGGTGGCGAGCCGGACCGGGGCACCGGGACCGGGCGAGGACGACGAGAAGGGGTGGCCCGATGGGCGCGACCACCGAGCCCGCGAGCGGCGCCCGGGTGCGCGGGACGATCCGCTACTGGGCGGCGGCGAAGTCCGAGGCCGGGCTGGCCGAGGAGCCGTACGAGGCGGCGACCCTGGCGGAGGCGCTGGCGGCGGCCAAGGAGCGGCACGCCGACCGGCCGAAGCTCGTCCGGCTGCTCGGGCACTGCTCGTACCTGGTCGACGGGGCCCAGGTGGGCGGCCGCGACCACGCGGCCGTCGCCCTGACCGAGGGCGGGACGGTGGAGGTCCTCCCGCCGTTCGCGGGAGGCTGAGCGGCGTGACGGACATGAACAACCCGAACCACCCGAACCACGGCGGCTACGGCGAGTGGCAGCAGCAGCCCCACCAGCCGCAGCAGCCGTACCCGCCCCACGCGCAGCAGCAGCCGCATCCGCATCCGCACTTCCCGCAGCAGCAGCCGGGCCACCAGCCGCCGTACGGCTACCCGGTGGACGACGCGGCGGCGACCGCGGTGCTGCCGGTGGTGCCCGCGTTCGACGACGCCGAGGCGACCACCCTGCTGCCGCCGGTGCCGGCGATGGACGACGCCGAGGCGACGGCGCTGCTGCCGCCGGTGGTGGTGTCCGGTGCGATGCCGGTCGGGTCGCAGCAGCCCCCGCAGCCCCCGCAGCCCCAGCAGCGTCGGCAGCCGGAGCAGCCCCAGCAGCCCCAGCAGCCCCAGCAGCATCAGCGGCGTCGGCGGCCGGAGCAGCCCCAGCCGGACCCGACGATCCAGCTCCAGCAGCCGCCGAGGCCCCGGGCCCGGCACGCGGCCCCGGCGCCGCAGCCGGCCCCCGCGCAGCAGGTGGCGGCGGAGGCCTTCGACCCGCCGACCATGACGCTCAAGCGTCCGACCGCCCCCGGCCCGCTGGGCGCCCCCGCCGCACCGCCGTACGCGGCCGTCCCGCCGCAGTCCGCGCCGCCCGCCGGCCCGCGCGGCCGGACCGGCTCGCCGATCATCGATCCGGGTCTGCAACCGGCGCTGATCACCGCCGGCGCGGCCGCGCTGCTGGCCGGCGGCGCCGCGCTCGGGCAGATCGCACTGGCCCTGGTGGTCGCGCTGCTCCAGCTGCTGACGGCGGCCGGCTGGTTCCGGCTGAACGGCATGTGGCCCGCCCGGCAGGGCATCCTGCTCGCCGCGCTGGCCGGCTTCACGGCGGACGTGGCGGTGCTGCTGGCGGACTCCGACGGCGGCGTGGCGGCCGTGGTGGGCACCCTGGGCGGGTTCTTCCTGCTCGTGCTGGTGCTGCAGACGTTCCGTCCGTCGGACCCGAAGGAGCGGTTCTACGCGCTGACCGTGCTCGGTTCGGCCACCGTGGTGACGGCGCTGTGCACCGCGCTGCTGCTGGCCGACTGGGTGCCGGCCGGGGTGGGCGCGGTCGCGCTGGCCACCCTGCTGGCCGCGGCGCCGCTGCCCGGGCCGAAGCAGCTGGGCCCGGTGCTGGGCCTGGCCGCGGCGGTGGCATTGGGCCTGCTGGTCGGGGCGCCGGTGGCGCTCGGCGCGCTGGCCGGGCTGGGCGCGCTGGTCGGCCGCCGGGTCGCGGCGTACGACTTCCCGTCCCGCTTCGTGCACATGACGGCGGGCGTGGCGCTGCCGCTGGCGGTGGCCGCGCCGCTGATGTGGATCGCCACCGATCTGCTGGCCTGACCCTTCCGTCCAGGCCGCTTCGGACGGATGGCCCACCCCGGAACCATGTTCCGGGGCGGGACGTCGTACGGTCGTGCGAGGGCGGACGTGTCCTGCGTCCGCCACGGAACGGTGAGCGATCCACTGCGAACGACCACAGCGGCGAACGACGACGGCGACCGGCGACGACGGGGGACACGATGCGCGGATGGCTGAAGGCCACGATCGGCCTGGCGGTGCTCTCCGGCCTGCTGCTGGGCGCCGACCGGATCGCGGTGGGCGTGGCCGAGGACGAGGCCGCCGACCGGATCGTGAAGAGCGGCCGGATGAGCCAGCGCCCGGACGTTTTGATCGGGGGCTTCCCCTTCCTCACCCAGGTGCTGTCGATGAAGCTGGACGACGTCCGGATCTCCTCCGACGGCCTGAGCGTCGGCGACGGCAGCCACCAGGTGGCGCTGCACTCGTTCAAGGCCCGGCTCTCCGGTGTCGAGGTCGGCGACAGCATGAGCAGTGCCACGGTGGACAGCGGGACCGGCAGCGGGGTGATCTCCTACCCGGACCTCGCGCAGCTGCTGCCACCCGCCTCCCAGCTGCTGCACGGGGCGAAGCTGCCGGTGGGTGGCAACTCCCGGCTGACCCTGTCCTACGCCGGTCCGGGCAAGGTCAAGGCCTCGCTGGGGCCGATCGCGATCGGCGAGGGCAGCGTGCACAACAAGGGGAACACCGTCACGGTGGACGGCTTCCGGCTGAGCTCGCTGGCGGGGGTGGTGGCCGGCGTCACCAACCAGCAGGTCGAGCCGATGAGTTTCACCCTGGACTCGCTGCCGGCCGGGCTGAAGCTGGCTGACAAGGAGGGCGGGGAGGGCGGGGACGGCGGCGTGACGCCGCTGCCGGAGGGCCTCCAGCTGACCTTCGACGGCAAGGGCGTCAAGCTCCTGGGCTGATCCCCGGCCCTTCGCCGGTCCCGCCCCGGGCCACCGGCCGACCCGTTCCCGGCCCTGCCGAATCGTTCCGCTCCGCGAGACGCGCTGTCCAGCGCGGACCGCGGAGCGGTGCCGTTTCCGCCCCGTGCGTGCCGCCGGCGGGTCTCCGGCCGGGCCCCTTGAGGCCGGGCCGGGGCCAAATCCCAGCATTCGGTTGTTTTGATCCCGCTATTCGATACGCTGATGACAGCGGGCCTCCGGTGTCCCTAGCATCGTCGGCATGAAGCGACAGACGGATCTCACGAAGCGGCGGGCGGTAGACCTGTGCCGCGTGGCCGCCTGTCTGTGTCGAATGCGCTGATTCGGCGTCCCGGCAGGGCAGTTGACGCCCGCCGCCGATCTTCCCGGTGACCGCGCCCGGCTGTGTGGCGGGCGGTCGCCGATGTACTCCGCAGTTTCCTGCCCGGTCGCACCGGTCCGCCCTCTCGTCCCGGTATTCGGACTGGATTTCGGACCGCACCCACCCGGGCACCCTTGCAGCACCCTCCTGACCAGCACCTTCCGCACAACCGCCCTCGGATGGAGAACACCACCATGAGCCGCAGCGACGTCCTGGTCGACGCCGACTGGGTCCAGGCCCACCTGGACGACCCGAAGGTCGTCATCGTCGAGGTCGACGAGGACACCTCCGCGTACGAAAAGAACCACATCCGCAACGCCGTCCGGATCGACTGGAAGCAGGACCTCCAGGACCCGGTCCGCCGCGACTTCATCGACCAGGCCGGCTTCGAGGCGCTGCTCAGCGCCAAGGGCATCGCCAACGACGACACCGTCGTCCTGTACGGCGGCAACAACAACTGGTTCGCTTCGTACGCCTACTGGTACTTCAAGCTGTACGGCCACGGCGACGTCCGCCTGCTGGACGGCGGCCGCAAGAAGTGGGAGCTGGACTCCCGCGACCTGGTCGCCGAGGTGCCGGCCCGCCCCGCCACCGAGTACAAGGCGCAGGCCGCCGACTCCTCGATCCGCGCCTTCCGCGACGACGTGATCGCCGCCATCGGCAACCTGAACCTGGTCGACGTGCGCTCGCCCGACGAGTTCTCCGGCAAGCTGCTCGCCCCGGCCCACCTCCCGCAGGAGCAGTCGCAGCGCCCCGGCCACGTGCCGAGCGCCCGCAACATCCCGTGGGCCAAGAACGCCAACGACGACGGCACCTTCAAGAGCGACGACGAGCTCAAGGCGCTGTACGAGGCCGAGGGCATCGACCTGGCGAAGGACACCATCGCCTACTGCCGCATCGGCGAGCGCTCCGCGCTCACCTGGTTCGTGCTGCACGAGCTGCTCGGCCAGGAGAACGTCAAGAACTACGACGGCTCGTGGACCGAGTACGGCAGCCTGGTCGGCGTGCCGATCGAGCTCGGCAGCAACTGAGCCCCCGGCTCGACCCGTAAGTCAGAAGGGAAGAACAGACATGTGCGGTGCGAAGGCCGGCGGCCCGGACCTGGCAGGAGTTGACGTGGCGAACGAGACGATCATCCAGGGTTCGGTGACCCGCGACGGTGAGCCGGTCAACGGCTACGTCCGGCTGCTGGACGAGGGCGGCGAGTTCACGGCCGAGGTGCCCACCTCGGCGACCGGCCAGTTCCGGTTCTTCGCCCGCCCGGGCAAGTGGACCCTGCGCGCGCTGGTGCCGGGCCAGACCGTGGACCGTCAGGTGGTGGCCTCCCAGGGCACCGCCGTCGAGGTCGCGATCGCGGTCTGACCGGAGCCGGAACCAGTCCGGACCACCCCGAGGGCCCCTGCCGCGCAGGGGCCCTCGGCCGTACCGTGGAGGGGTGCAGGCAAGGCGGCGGCGTCGCTTCTACTACGCCATGATGGGTGTGTGCCTGGGCCTGTTCGTCATGGCCTGGGGCGTGGTGCGCTTCTTCTCGGTCGGGGCGGCGATCGGCATGTGCGTGGTCGCGATGGTCATCCCGCCCGCCGCCGCGGTGTTCGCCAACAAGCGGGACCCGGACGACGACTGGTGGAACGACCCGCGCTGGGACGACCCCAGGTGGGACGACCCCGGCCACGACCGGGACCGCCCCGACCACGAGCAGCGTCCCTAGGACGTCAGGGCGCGAGAGGCGTCAGTACACGAGGGCCTGGACGCCGTCCGCCATGATCTCGCTGACGAAGACCTGGGCGCCCGCGATCCGGACACCCTCGACGGTGTCCTTCTGCTCGATCCCGCGCCGGGCCGCGCACTGGGTGCACAGCGTCACCGAGCCGGCCGCCAGGATCGACTCCAGCAGGTCCGGCAGCGGAGCCGCGTGCGGGAGTTCGAACTCCGCCGCCCGGCCCGGCAGCGCGAACCAGGAGGACTCCCCGGTCAGCCAGAGCGAGACCTCGATTCCGCTGGCGACGGCCACCGCCGCCACCGTGAACGCCTGCGAGCACCGCTCCGGCGCGTCCGCCCCTGCGGTGACCTTGATGACGAGTTTCTTCGGCATGGCGCCACCTTAGAGGTGCCGACACCCCCGCCGTCCGGCATCCCCGGAACCCTTGGGCAAAGCTTGAGCACCCGCAAGCAGTCGCAGGAGAACGGCGCGAACGGCGACGTGGTGGGGCTCACCGCGACCGGCCGGAGACCGGCGGATAGAGTGAGCGGAGCAAAATCCACCACACTGTCGCCGCCTGGGAGCCCCCCGTGTCCGGTCTGGAAATCTTCTTCGACGGTCTGCTGGCCCTCATGGCCGTGCTGATCACCTGGTTCGCCATCTTCTCGGTGATGAAGCTGTACCAGGGCCAGCGCTGAGTCTGCCGTACGGTTGAGGCAGTCCCACACCGACGAGAACAGCGACCAGGAACATGATCGAGATCCCCTCTGACCTTCACAAGGACGTCGTCCCGCTCGCCTTCCTCCTCGGCACCTGGGAGGGCGCGGGCGTCTTCGACTTCCCGGGCGCGGAGAAGTGCAACTTCGGCCAGGAGATCGTGATC
This sequence comes from Kitasatospora sp. NPDC057542, assembly GCF_042801945.1. Classification (NCBI taxonomy): domain Bacteria; kingdom Bacillati; phylum Actinomycetota; class Actinomycetes; order Kitasatosporales; family Streptomycetaceae; genus Kitasatospora; species Kitasatospora sp. NPDC057542. The sequence continues at coordinate 18,224 of NZ_JBHVFE010000050.1, read as the reverse complement.
CGCCACGACGGCCGCCCGTTCCTGGAGTTCCGCTCCCGCACCTGGGTGCTGAACAACGAGGGCGAGAAGGTCCGTCCGCTGGAGAACGAGCACGCGTTCTGGCGCATCACCAGCAACCCGGACGGCACCAGCGGTGCCCGGGGGATCGAGATCTCCTCCGTCCGCGACGACGGCACGGTCGAGATCTGGTACGGCGAACTGGCCGACGGCAAGCCGCAGGTCGACGTCTCCACCGACGCGGTGGCCCGGATCGAGGGCTCGCCGGAGTACTCGGGCGGCAAGCGGCTGTACGGCTTCGTCAACGGTGAGCTGCTCTGGGTCGGCGAGAAGGCCGCCCCGAACGTGCCGCTGCGCCCGTACATGTCCGCGCAGCTGAAGAAGGTGCTCAGCCCGGCCCAGCTGATCAAGGACATCAACGACCTGCCGGACGACGGCATCGCCTTCTTCAAGTGACCGGCTCGAAGTGACCGGCCCCGAGTGATCGGACGGCCGGCGCTTCCGCGCACGGGGTAGGGACCGGCCCGCGGCCGGTCCCTACACTTGCATCAGGACCCCCGACCATTGGCAGGGACGGCACCGTGGCGGACACCGGCACCACCGACTGGCAGCTCTCCGGCGACTGGCACCTCTCCGACGACTGGAAGGCCGACCTGCGCGAACGCGGGTACCGGCTCACTCCACAGCGGCAGCTCGTGCTGGAGGCCGTCGACGAGCTCGACCACGCCACCCCCGACGACATCCTCTGCCACGTCCGCAGGACGGCCAGCGGCATCAACATCTCCACCGTCTACCGGACCCTGGAGCTGCTGGAGGAGCTGGGCCTGGTCTCGCACGCCCACCTCGGCCACGGCGCCCCGACCTACCACCTGGCCGGCCGCCACCACCACCTGCACCTGGTCTGCCGGGACTGCGAGAAGGTCACCGAGACCGGCACCGAGATCGCCCAGCCGCTGATCGACAGCCTGCGCGAGCGGCACGGTTTCGACACCGACCTCAAGCACTTCGCCATCTTCGGCCGCTGCGCCGACTGCACCGCCAAGCTCGTCGGGGACCGGTCGTAAGCTGGCCGGTATGACCGGTGTGAAGAGCCCGCTGCTTTCCCTGCCCGGAGCCGTCCCCGCCGAGGGGGCCGACGAGGGTGTCGCCGCCCACTACGGCGACATCTTCCGCGAGCAACGCAACCTGTCGCAGGGCGCCGGCTTCGTCGACCTCTCGCACCGCGGCGTGGTCACCGTGACCGGCCCGGACCGGCTCTCCTGGCTGCACCTGCTGCTCACCCAGCACGTCAGCGAGCTGCCGCCACAGCAGGCCACCGAGGCGCTGGTGCTCTCCCCGCACGGGCACGTGGAGCACGCGCTCTACCTGGTGGACGACGGCACCACCACCTGGGCGCACGTCGAGCCGGGCACCCAGGAGGCGCTGGTGGCCTACCTGGAGAGCATGAGGTTCTTCTACCGGGTGGAGGTCGCCGACGCGACCGCCGAGTACGCCGTGGTCCACCTTCCGGCCGGTTCCACCGCGTCCGTCGAGGGTGCCGCCGCCGTCCGCGAACTCCCGTACGGGCGTGACCTGTTCGTGCCGCGCGGCGAGCTGGAGCGGTTCACCGACGGGTTCGGCCCGGCGGCCGGGGTCTGGGCGTACGAGGCGCTGCGGATCGAGGGCCACCGGCCCCGGCTGGGCTTCGAGACCGACCACCGGACCATCCCGCACGAGGTGGACTGGCTGCGCACCGCCGTCCACCTCCAGAAGGGCTGCTACCGCGGCCAGGAGACGGTCGCCCGGGTGCACAACCTGGGCCGCCCGCCGCGCCGGCTGGTCTTCCTGCACCTGGACGGCACCGAGGAGACGCTGCCCCCGCACGGCACCGAGGTGCGGCTGGCGACCGACCCGGACGGGCGGGCGCTGGGCTTCGTGACCTCCTCGGCCCGGCACCACGAGCTGGGGCCGATCGCGCTGGCGATCGTCAAGCGGAACGTGCCGGTGGAAGCCGTGCTGCTGGCCGGGACGGTGCCGGGCACCCAGGACGTGATCGTCCCGCAGTAGGGGCCGCTCAGACCTCGACGAGGACGGTGAACGGGCCGTCGTTCACCAGCGCCACCTGCATGTCGGCGCCGAACCGGCCCGTCTCCACCTTGGCGCCCAGCGCGCGCAGTTGCGCCACCACCTCGTCCACCAGCGGCTCGGCGACCGGGCCGGGGGCGGCGGCGTTCCAGGTGGGGCGACGGCCCTTGCGGGCGTCGCCGTACAGCGTGAACTGGCTGATCACCAGCAGCGGGGCGCCGAGGTCCGAGCAGCTCTGCTCGACGCCCTCGTCGTTCGCGGGCAGCAGCCGCAGCGTCCAGAGCTTGCGGGCCAGCTGGGCGGCCTTGGCGGGGGTGTCGTCGTGGGTGACGCCGACCAGGACGCAGAGCCCGGGCCCCTCGATCGCGCCCACGGTCTCACCGGCCACGGTCACCCGGGCCTCGGTCACTCGCTGCACCACTGCTCGCATGCCGCCATTGTGCCGGAGCGCCGTACGGCCCCCGGAGGGCCCCCGGGCTCTCCCCGGGCATCCGCCGCACCCGGGCCGCGCAGCACCCTTCCCTTCATGCCGCGGCGGCCTCCTCAGGGCGCACACCAGGGGCGCATGCGGGGGTAGTGCACGCCCGGCGGTGTGTGCCTGCGCCGGATCGGGCGCCGTTCTCCCTGGGGAAAGGGCCGGTCATATCAGCCACCCCTGTTCGCCAGGGGGCCGTTCGGGTGCACGGGCAGTGCGCGTGCGCCGGGCGGGGTGGCACGCTGGTGGACCGTACGAAGGGTCCGGGGCGCCAGGAGGTCCGCCGCGTCGGGCCGGGGTTCGGCCGGGTGGTCGAGTCGATGGGTCAGGCGTTCCGGCGGTGCCGCCCCGGTGGGCGGTGCGCCGCCGGGGACCGGAACCTCCGGGGCTCCCGGGCGTGCCGGTGGACGGGGCGCGCGGCGCGTCGGGGGACGGGCCGGACCGGTGGCAGGGCGGGGTGCCACGAGCGGGCGGGATCGGACGACGTCAGGTGGATGGGTGATGGACGCGAGCAGCGCGGCGCGGGACCGGTCCGAGCCGGTGGTGCGGGCCCCCGGGGATCCGGACGGTCCGGCGGTGGGTGCGGAGTACGAGCCCGACCTGGAGCGGCTGGGCCTGGACCAGTTGCGGGTGCTGCGCCGGGAGACCCTGGAGCAGGAGGCCGACCTGTCCTACCTGCGGCGGCTGCTGCACGGGCGGATGGACATCCTGCGCGCCGAACTCGACCGGCGGCCCGGCGTGGGCCCGGTCCGTGAGCCCGGCCCGTCCGGCCCCGACCTGGCCCCCGGCGACCTGCTGGACCGGCTGCCGGCCATCCTGACCGACGCGCCCTCCACCGTGCGGCGCTCGGCCCGGCACGTCACCCTCGGCCCGCCGCGCACCCAGGAGTCCCGGCTGGAGGCGGACGCGCTGATGGGCGACGTCCAGCTCGCCGACCTGGCGGCGCACCCGGCCGAGGAGCTGCTGGCCGCCCTGGAGCGGCTGCGGGCGCACGAGCGCGAGGTGTCCGGACGGCGCCGGCGGCTGCTGCGCACGGCCGACGGTTGCAGTGCCGAGATCACCCGCAGGTACCGTGATGGGGAAGCACGGGTCGACGACCTGCTCGCAGGAGGGCCGCTCTGACCGGGTGAGTCGCCGTGGGCGGTGGGGCCCGGCTCGCTCCCGGCCCACCCTCGCCCCGGAAGGCTCATTCGCCATGTCCCTGCCCGCCACCGCGCCCGTTCTCGCCGAGGTCGTGCGCTCCGGTTTCGTCGAGGGCCGCCACCACGGCTCCTTGGTGCTGCTCGCGGCCGACGGCTCGGTCGAGTTCGCGCTCGGCGACCCGGACGCCCCGGTCTTCCCGCGGTCGACCGCCAAGCCGTTCCAGGCGGTGGCCACGCTGCGGGCCGGGCTGGCGATCGAGGGCGAGCTGCTGGCGCTGGCGGCCTCCAGCCACTCTGCAGAATCGTTTCACCTCGATGGCGTGCGGAGCATCCTCGGCTCCGCCGGGCTCGACGAGTCGGCCCTGCGCACCCCGGCCGACCTGCCGCTGGACGAGACCGAGGCGGAGCTGCTGCTCGCCGCCGGCGGCGGACGCGCCCCGATCCTGATGGACTGCTCCGGCAAGCACGCCGGATGGCTGGCCGCCTGCGCGGCCAACGGCTGGGACGCCGACGGCTACCTCGACCCGGACCACCCGATCCAGCGGCTGGCCCGCGAGGCCCTGGAGGAGGGCACCGGCGAGACCGCCGCGCACGCCGGGGTGGACGGCTGCGGCGCGCCGCTGCTGGCCGTGTCGCTGACCGGCCTGGCCCGCGGCTACCGCGGCCTCGTGCTGGCCGCCGAGGGCACCGAGCCGCGCCGGGTGGCCGACGCGATGCGCGCCCACCCCGAGTACGTGGCCGGCACCCGCCGGGCCGACACCTGGCTGATGCGGGCGGTGCCGGGTGCGCTGTCCAAGATGGGCGCCGAGGCCGTCCAGGTGGTCGCGCTGCCGGACGGGCGGGCGCTGGCCTTCAAGATCGAGGACGGCGCCGAGCGGGCCCGCGGCCCGGTGCTGGCGGCCGCGCTGCGCAGGCTCGGGGTGACCGGGGCGGACGAGACCGTCGAGCGGATCGGCGCGGCCCGGCTGCTCGGCGGCGGCGTGCCGGTCGGCGAGGTGCGGGCGGCGTTCTGAGGCCTGCCCGGCCCGGGGCGGCCCTTCGGGGTGCGGGCCGCCCCGGGCCGGTGCACGGTGGACCGGGGGCCGTCGCACAGCTGAGGGAGTCCGCCATGACCGACCACGTGTACCGGGTGACCGAGATCGTCGGGTCCTCGACCGAGAGCGTCGACGCCGCGATCCGCAACGGGGTGGAGCGGGCCTCCCGGACGCTGCGCAACCTCGACTGGTTCGAGGTCTCGCAGGTCCGGGGCCACCTGGAGGACGGCCGGATCAAGCACTACCAGGTGTGCATGAAGGTCGGTTTCCGGCTGGAGGACTGACCCGGTACAGCCGCGTTCCGGCAGCACCGGTTCGGCTGTCCCGGCTGACCTCACCTCATGCCGACAGGCTGTCGGCAAGGCGTTCCGCCCCCCGGACACGGCAGAGGCCGGGGCCCGCGGACGAATCCGCGAACCCCGGCCCCGAGCTGTCCCGACCTACCTCGAACCGCCCTCGATCGAATGAGATCGGAACGACGGCTCAGTGACCGCCCTGCTCCGCCAGGCGCTTGATCGAAGCGGTGACCTCGGCCTCGGCCTCGGCGCGGCCGACCCAGTTGGCGCCCTCGACGGACTTGCCCGGCTCCAGGTCCTTGTAGACCTCGAAGAAGTGCTGGATCTCCAGGCGGTCGAACTCCGACACGTGGTGGATGTCGCGCAGGTGCTCCCAGCGCGGGTCGGTCGCCGGAACGCACAGCAGCTTGTCGTCGCCGCCGGCTTCGTCGGTCATGTGGAACATGCCGATGGCGCGGCACTTGATCAGGCAGCCCGGGAAGGTCGGCTCGTCCAGGATGACCAGGGCGTCCAGCGGGTCGCCGTCCTCGCCGAGCGTGCCCTCGACGTAGCCGTAGTCGGCCGGGTAGCGGGTCGAGGTGAAGAGCATCCGGTCGAGCCGCAGACGGCCGGTCTCGTGGTCGACCTCGTACTTGTTACGAGAGCCCTTCGGGATTTCGATAAGGACGTCGAACTCCAACGGTTCCTCCAAGGTAGGGACTGACAGAATCCAAGTGTCTCCTACGGGAGCGGGTGCTCGGGAAAGGGGCCGGTCGGTGGGAGCAGGGGGAGGAGCGGCGCGCCGCCGCGGGGGGACGGCCGCGGGGCTGTTCGGAGCGGCGCTCCTGGTCGTCAGTACGGTCCTGACCTCGGGCGGTGCGTACGCGCAGCCGTCCCCGCCGCCGGGCGGACACAGCGCCGGGCACGGCGAGGACGAGGACCACGACGGGCAGGGCGGCCACGACGGGAGGAAGGGCGACCACGGGAAGGGCGGTGCCGGCCCCCGGTCGAACGACAGCCCGAGCACCGCGCCCACCCGCCGGGCCGTGCCGCCCGCCGCCTCCGCGCCCACCGGTGGCGGCAGCGACGCCCCGGATGCACGCCCGGCCCCCGCGTCGGGCGCCGTCCTGGCGGCCGTCGAGGACGGCGCGGGCGCTGCCGTCCCCACCACGCAGGGCCTCCAGCAGGCGCTCGCCGCCGCCCTCGCCGACAAGAGCCTCGGCGAGGTCACCTTCGCCGTCGCCGACGCCGGCACCGGCCGACTCCTGTACGGCTCCGGGGAGAACGCACCGGCCACCCCCGCCTCCACCACCAAGCTGGCCACCGCGATCGCGGCCCTGTCGCTCGTCCCGGGCGACACCCGGCTGCACACCCGGGTGGTCCGGGGCATGGACCCAGGCACGATCACCCTGGTCGGCGGCGGCGACCCGACGCTCACCGCGCTGCCCGCCGACCAGGTGCAGATCGGCGGGCAGCCCGCCGACGCCGACACCGCCCCCGCCTCACTGGACGCCCTCGCCCAGCAGACCGCCGGCACCCTCCAGAGCCTCGGCACCGCGACGGTCCAGCTGGACTACGACCTGTCGATGTACACGGGCAGCCCGCAGCACAAGAACCACGACGGGCAGAACATCGCCCTGGTGGTCCCGCTGATGGTGGACGAGGGCAGGGTGGACCCGAAGAGCCGGGAGGACGCGCCGGACCGGGTCGCCGACCCGGCGGCCGCGGCCGCCGAGACCTTCGCCGCGCTGCTCAAGGCCCGCGGCATCACCGTGACGGGCAAGGCCAGACCCGCCGCCGTACCCGCCCCCGCCCCGACCGTCTCCGGCACGGCCCCCCTCGGTGAGGTCCACTCACCGACCGTCGCCCGGCTGGTCGAACGTCTGCTGACCACCTCCGACAACCAGCTCGCCGAGGCGATCGCCCGCCAGGTCGCGATCGCCGCCCACCAGCCGGCGAGCTTCGAGGGCGCCGCGGCCGCCGTCACCCAGGAACTCGCCCGGCTCGGCGTTCCGATGGGCAACGTGCTCCTCAACGACGGCAGCGGCCTGCACCCGGGCAACGCGATCCCGCCCGCCGTCCTGGTCCGACTCCTCGTGCTGGCCGCCTCCGAGCAGCACCCCACCCTGCGCCCGGTGCTCACCGGCCTCCCGGTCGCCGGCTTCACCGGCACCCTCAACAAGCGCTACGGCTCCGGGTCAGGCGCCGCCGACGCGGCCGGCCTGATCCGCGCCAAGACCGGCACCCTCACCGGCGTCAACACCCTCGCGGGCACGGTCGTCGACGCCGACGGCCGCCTCCTCGCCTTCGCCGTCATGACCCGCAGCGCGGCCGCCGACACCGCCCGTGCCGCCATGGACCGCGTCGCCGCCCGCCTCGCCACCTGCGGCTGCCACTGACCGAGCCCCGCCCCACCCCGTGCGGGCCGTCCCTCCGGGGTCTCCGTACGGCCGGGCACGGCGCGGTCCTCCCGGACCGCCGCGGCCACGGGCACCGGGCGGCCCGCTGCCGGTCGCCCGGCGCCGAGCGCCGTCACCGCCCCGGGCGGGTCGGGCGAGCCGGGCGAGCCGGGCCGCGGGCCGTCGGGGGAAAGGTGTTCGCGGCAGGTGGCTGCCGTTGGTGGTGGGGAGCACGTACGGTGAGGGCATGACGAGCGCGAGTGGCGGTGCTGACATGGTCGACTGGAACCTCGCGGTCGCAACCGCGACCAGGTTGGTGCGGCCGGGACCGGACGTGAGCCGGGAGGAAGCGGCGGCGGTGGTCGCCGAGCTGCGCCGGCACGCCCTTGAGGCGGAGGAGCACGTGCGCGGGTACACCGGCATGCGGTCGTCCAGCCTGTCCCGGGCCGCGGCGACGCCGGTGCTGGTGGTGGACCGCCCCGGGTGGATCCGGGCCAACGTGGCGGGCTTCCGCACGGTCGTCCAACCGCTGGTGGAGAAGCTCCAGGCGCGTCGGGCGAACAGCGCGACGGCCGGGATGTTCGGTGCGGTGGGCGAGAAGGCCACCGGGATCGAGGTCGGGGCGCTGCTGGCGTTCCTGGCCACCAAGGTGCTGGGCCAGTACGAGACCTTCGCCCCGGCCGAGCCGCCGCTGGAGGCGCCGGACACCCCGGCCGCGCTGTTCGACAAGCCGCGGCTGGGGCCGGAGGGCCCCGGGCCGGGCCGCCTGCTGCTGGTGGCGCCGAACATCGTGCACGTCGAGCGGGAGCTGGACGTCGACCCGTCCGACTTCCGGCTCTGGGTCTGTCTGCACGAGGAGACGCACCGGACGCAGTTCACCGCGGTGCCGTGGCTGCGCGACCACATCCAGTCCGAGGTGCAGTCCTTCCTCGCCGAGACGGACGTCGACCCGGGCGCCCTGCTGGAGCGGCTGCGGGACGCGGTGGGTTCGTTTGGTGGCCTGCCGGGCGGCGGCAACCGGGAGGGCGCCTCGTCCGGGAACCTGTTGGAGATCGTCCAGTCGCCCGCGCAGCGCGAGATCCTCGGCCGGCTGACGGCCGTGATGTCGCTGCTGGAGGGCCACGCGGACGTGGTGATGGACGGCGTCGGGCCGGCCGTGGTGCCGACGGTCGCCGAGATCCGGGAGAAGTTCCAGCAGCGCCGGGACCGCGGCGCCAACCGGCTCGACCTGCTGCTGCGCCGGATGCTCGGCATGGACGCGAAGCTGCGTCAGTACCAGGACGGCGCGGTGTTCGTGCGCGGCGTGGTGGAACAGGTCGGCATGGAGGGGTTCAACCGGGTGTGGACCTCCCCGAACACCCTGCCGACCAAGGACGAGATCCACGATCCGGCCGCCTGGGTGGCCCGGGTGGCCCGCTGAGCGCGCCGTGGTGCCGCAGGCGCCGTGAGCCGGGCGGCAAGCGGCGTGCGTTGGTCAAACCCGCTCGTACGAGTGGTCCAATCAGGCAGACGGCGGGTGAAGAAGCGTTTCTTCATTCACCCGAACGTGGGACGGTGGTCGTACCGGTGGCGCGGGTGGCGTAGCGGGTCGCTCCTTTCTGCCACCATCTGTGAGCGCCCGGTAACAGGGCGCTCACGCGGTGCGCGGTTCCCGCCGCGTCCGCCGCGAGTCCTGTCCCCCTCCGTCGAGGAGTCGTCCGCCGTGGGCCCTCACCCCGCCGTCGCCGCGATACGCCTGGCCGTTCGCCGTACGCTCACCGACCTCGCCGCCGAGGCCGGTTCCACCTTCACCGCGCCCGTGCGCGAGCCCCGGGAGCGCCCGGCCGGGACGCCGCTGGTGGGTGCCGCGGTCGGCACCACCCTGATCGGCAACGCCGCGCGCCACCCCTCCGGGCTGCCCCGCACCCCGGCCGCGCCCGGCTCGCCGCTGGTCCTGGTCGCGGTCAGCGGCGGCGCGGACTCGATGGCGCTGGCCATCGCGGCCGCCTTCGAGGCCCCCAAGATCGGCCTGCGGGTCGGCGCCGTCACCGTCGACCACGGCCTCCAGGCCGGCTCCGCCGAGCGCGCCGCCCAGGTGGCGGACCGGCTGCGCACGCTCGGCCTCGACCCGGTGGAGGCGGTCCCGGTGCAGGTCGGTCGCGCCGGGGGCCCGGAGGCCGCCGCCCGGGACGCCCGCTACGCCGCCCTGGACGAGGCCGCCGACCGCCACGGCGCGGTTGCGGTGCTGCTCGGCCACACCCGGGACGACCAGGCCGAGACCGTGCTGCTGGGCCTGGCCCGCGGCTCCGGCGCCCGCTCGCTGGCCGGGATGCCGGCCCAGAAGGGCCGCTACCGCCGCCCGCTGCTGGAGCTGGACCGGGCCGCCACCCGGCAGGCCTGTGCCGCCCAGTCGATCCCGGTCTGGGACGACCCGCACAACTGTGATCCCGCCTACACCCGCTCCCGGGTCCGCCACGAGGTGCTGCCGGTCCTGGAGAAGCACCTGGGCGGCGGAGTGGTCGAGGCGCTGGCCCGCACCGCCCGGCTGTTCCGCGACGACGCCGACGCCCTCGACCAGTGGGCCTCCCTGGCCGAACGCGACCTCCGCACCGGCGACGGGGCCCTGGACGCCGTGAAACTGGCCGAACTGCCGCCGGCGGTGCGCCGCCGGGTGCTGCGCCGGGCCGCACTGCGGGCGGGCTGTCCGGCCGGGGACCTCTTCGCCCGGCACCTGGAGACGATCGACCTGCTGGTCACCGGATGGCGCGGACAGGGCCCGCTGCACCTACCCGGGGGCGTCGAGGCCACCCGCAGGTGTGGCACGCTGGTCTTTCGGCGGCAGGGCGACTGACGGGCGAGGCATGCCCCGGGGGAGCCGACCGCCGGCCACACAGACCCCGAACGTTTGAGGACGTATCCCCGGTGGACCAGAACGACATGGGCGCTGACCTCGCGAAGGTGCTCATCAGCAAGGACGAGATCGACGCCAAGCTCCTGGAGCTGGCCGAGCGAATCGACCGGGACTACGCAGGCAAGGACCTGCTGATCGTCGGCGTCCTCAAGGGGGCCGTGATGGTCATGGCCGACCTCGCCCGGGCCCTGCACTCGCAGGTCACCATGGACTGGATGGCGGTCTCCTCGTACGGCATGGGCACCAAGTCCTCCGGTGTGGTGCGGATCCTGAAGGACCTGGACACCGACATCGCCGGCCGTGACGTCCTGATCGTCGAGGACATCATCGACTCCGGTCTGACGCTGTCCTGGCTGCTGGGCAACCTGGGCTCGCGCGGCCCGGCCTCGCTGGAGGTCTGCACCCTGCTCCGCAAGCCGGACGCGGCCAAGGTCGAGATCGACGTGAAGTACGTCGGCTTCGACATTCCCAACGAGTTCGTGGTCGGCTACGGCCTGGACTACGCGGAGAAGCTGCGCAACCTCCCCTTCATCGGCACCCTCGCCCCGCACGTCTACGGCGGCTGAGGGCCCCGTTCGGGCTACGGGCGGGAACAGTAGGCCGTTCCCGCCCGTTGGACCCGGGGGGACAAAGAACGAAAGCCGTGTCGCCGTGCTCCCGCCATGGGCGGGTCCGACTGCGGTACGGTCCAATGAACCGCTCTTCACATGAGCACCAATCGGATGCGCCGCGGCCTAACAGACCCCCGGCGCCGTTGAGTGGCAGGAGGGACGGGGCGGCAACGCCCCGCATGGATGGACGTCAAGCGATACTTCCGTGCGCCGATCATGTGGATCGTGCTGGCCGTCCTCGCCGTCATCGTACTGATGCAGGTCGTTTCGGACTCGAACGGCTACAAGACGGTGGACACCGGTCAGGTCGTCGCGGCGATCGACGCGCACAACGTCAAGTCGGCGCAGATCACCACCGGTGACTCGAACACGATCAAGATCCAGCTGAAGGACGGCGCCACGCTGCCCAGCTCCGGCACGGGCAAGGTCCCGTCCGGTACCAAGTTCCAGGCCTCGTACATCGGCGACCAGGGCGTCGCCATCGCCGACAAGCTCCAGGCCCAGGTCAACGACAAGGACCAGAGCACGCTCGCCGAGGGCTACACCATCAGCCCGGAGAAGCAGAGCACCTTCGTCAGCCTGCTGCTGTCGATGCTCCCGATCGTGATCATCGTCCTGGTCTTCCTGTTCCTGATGAACCAGATGCAGGGCGGCGGCTCCCGGGTCATGCAGTTCGGCAAGTCCAAGGCCAAGCTGCTCACCAAGGACACCCCGAAGACCACCTTCGCCGACGTCGCGGGCGCGGACGAGGCGGTCGAGGAGCTCCACGAGATCAAGGAGTTCCTGCAGGAGCCGGCCAAGTTCCAGGCCGTCGGCGCCAAGATCCCCAAGGGCGTGCTGCTCTACGGCCCGCCCGGCACCGGCAAGACCCTGCTGGCGCGCGCCGTCGCGGGCGAGGCCGGGGTGCCGTTCTACTCCATCTCCGGCTCGGACTTCGTCGAGATGTTCGTCGGTGTCGGCGCCAGCCGCGTCCGCGACCTCTTCGAGCAGGCCAAGGCGAACGCCCCGGCGATCGTCTTCGTCGACGAGATCGACGCCGTCGGCCGGCACCGCGGTGCGGGCCTCGGCGGCGGCCACGACGAGCGCGAGCAGACCCTCAACCAGCTGCTGGTCGAGATGGACGGCTTCGACGTCAAGGGCGGCGTGATCCTGATCGCCGCGACCAACCGCCCCGACATCCTGGACCCGGCGCTGCTGCGCCCGGGCCGCTTCGACCGCCAGATCGCGGTGGAGCGCCCCGACCTCCAGGGCCGGCTGGACATCCTCAAGGTGCACCAGAAGGGCAAGCCGATCGCGCCCGACGTCGACCTGTCGGCCGTCGCCAAGCGCACCCCCGGCTTCACCGGTGCCGACCTGTCGAACGTCCTCAACGAGGCGGCGCTGCTGACCGCCCGCTCGGACAAGAAGCTGATCGACAACGTCATCCTGGACGAGGCGATCGACCGCGTCGTGGCCGGTCCGCAGAAGCGCACGCGGATCATGTCCGACAAGGAGAAGAAGATCACCGCGTACCACGAGGGCGGCCACGCCCTGGTCGCGGCGGCCTGCCAGTACAGCGACCCGGTGCACAAGATCACCATCCTGTCCCGCGGCCGGGCCCTCGGCTACACCATGGTGCTGCCGGACGAGGACAAGTACTCCACCACCCGCAACGAGATGCTCGACCAGCTCGCCTACATGATGGGCGGGCGCGCGGCGGAGGAGCTGGTCTTCCACGACCCGACCACCGGAGCCTCGAACGACATCGAGAAGGCCACCGCGACGGCCCGGGCCATGGTCACCCAGTACGGCATGACCGAGCGCCTCGGCGCGATCAAGTTCGGCTCCGACAACTCGGAGCCGTTCCTGGGCCGTGAGATGGGTCACCAGCGCGACTACTCGGAAGAGGTCGCCGGGCTGGTGGACGAAGAGGTCAAGAAGCTCATCGACACCGCGCACAACGAGGCCTGGGAGATCCTGGTCGAGAACCGCGACGTGCTCGACAACCTGGTCCTGGAGCTCCTGGAGAAGGAGACCCTGAACAAGGAGCAGATCGCCGAGATCTTCGCGCCGATCGTCAAGCGCCCGGCCCGGCCGGCCTGGACGGGCTCCGCCCGCCGCACGCCGTCGACCCGGCCTCCGGTGCAGTCCCCGAAGGAGCTGGCGCTCACCAACGGCGCCGCCTCCGGCGAGGGCGCCCCGGTGGACGTCGTGAAGCTCCCGACGCTGCCGGCCACCGAGCCGCCGACCGAGGGCTGACCCCCGCTCCGTGGGGAATGGATGCCGCGTCACCAGGGTTTGTACCCTGGAGGCGCGGCATCCGTGCTGTTCAGCCAGAGTCTTCCCACGAGTAAGCGAGGCCCGCATGATCGACCCGGTGACGCTCGACGGTCCGCCCGCCGTCGGTGCCTTCGACCAGAAGCGGGCCGAGAACGCCATCCGCGAGCTGCTGCTCGCCGTGGGGGAGGACCCGGACCGCGAGGGTCTGCTGGAGACCCCGGCCCGGGTCGCGCGTGCCTACAAGGAGATATTCGCGGGCCTGTGGCAGGAGCCCGAGGACGTCCTCACCACCACCTTCGACCTCGGCCACGACGAGATGGTGCTGGTCAAGGACATCGAGCTGACCTCGGTCTGCGAGCACCACCTGGTGCCGTTCCGCGGCGTGGCCCACGTCGGGTACATCCCGTCCATCAACGGCAAGATCACGGGGCTCTCCAAGCTCGCCCGCCTGGTCGACGTCTACGCCCGCCGGCCGCAGGTGCAGGAGCGGCTGACCAGCCAGGTGGCCGACGCGCTGATGCGGATCCTGGAGCCGCGCGGGGCGATCGTCGTGGTGGAGTGCGAGCACATGTGCATGTCGATGCGCGGCATCCGCAAGCCCGGCGCCAAGACCATCACCTCCTGCGTGCGCGGCCAGCTGCGCGACCCGGCCACCCGGGCCGAGGCGATGAGCCTCATCATCGGTCGATAGGGGGACGGGCCGGCGGCGTCACCGGCCGGCGGGGAAGCACTCAGAGCACCTCGTGCTCCGCGTGCGGTGGGGCCGGGGTGCCCAGGGCGTTGCGGCGCTCGGGCATCCGCAGCGTGACCATCCGCCGCCAGCCGTAGGCACGGTCGTACAGGTAGAGCGCGTGCACCGCGAGGGCGACCAGGGCGAGCTGCCAGCGCGGCCAGCGCAGGATCCGGGCCATTCGGGCGGTGACGGCGAGCCCGACGTCCCGGTGGGTGCGGATCTCGCCGCGGGCGCTGGCCTCCAGGGCGTGCCGGACGTACGGGCCGTGGCCGTCGGAGACCAGCCGCAGCAGCTCCTCGTGGCAGTAGGCGAGGTGGTTGTCCTCGTCGGCGGAGATCATCCGCATCGCCCGGCCGAGGTCGGGGTTGTCCCCGTACACCTTGACCAGCCGGCGCATCTGCTCGGCGGCGCGCTGCTCGGTGACCCGGCTGTGCGCGAGGTAGGTGATGATCTCGCGGTCGGTCAGCGGGACGTCGCTGTTCAGCCGCTCGTGCGAGAGACCGACGCCCTGGCGCTCCAGCAGCATGCAGTAGTCGGCCTCGTCCGGCACGTGCACCTTGGGCAGGCCGCGCTTGTTCAGCAGTTGGGTGAAGATCCGGCCGTGCTTGCGCTCGTCGGCACCGTGCCGGGCGACCTTCGGCGCGAGGACCGGATCCCGGGTGAGCGTGGTGATCTGCTCGTTCTCCCAGCCGCCCTGGTCTTCGCCGCCGGCGGCGATGCTGCAGAACAGCTGGTACGCCTGGTCGTTCCGGTAGATCTCGTCGAAGAGCGAGCGGGTGCTCAGCACGGCGCCTCCTGCGCTGGTCCGGGGCGGCGCCCGCCGGGGGTCGACGGGTGGTCGCGATACGTTCCCCCGAGCCGTCGGCCGTCCGGGCCGACCGGCGGGTAGTCACTCACCTGCGCTAGCCGAGGTGGGAGCTCAGCCATCCGAGCGTGGCCGGCAGCTCCCTGGTCCAGCTGTCGAAGTTGTGCCCGCCGTCGTCGAGGTAGAGCGAGTCGATCGTGAACTGAGGGTTGGCCGCCGCGGCCCGGGTGGCCTGGTCGACGAACTGGACGGTCTGCGGGTAGTCCCCCTCCGTGCGGGAGGAGACCGCCAGCAGGCTGAGCGCGGGGACCGGCAGGTTCTGCAGCCGCCAGCCGAGGTCGTGCTGCTGGGTCAGGGCCTTGTCGCCGTTGAAGAGGTCGCCGCCGGTGTAGTTGTCCTGGCGCACGGTGAAGTCGCCGTGCAGGCCGGCCGCGTTGCCGTAGACGTTCGGGAAGCGCATCGCCAGGCGCAGCGCGCAGCTGCCGCCGGTGGAGTAGCCGAAGACGCCCCAGGAGCCGGCGGTGCGGCCGACCCGGTAGCTGCCGCGGATGGCCGTGGGGACGTCCTTGACGAACCAGGTCTCGGTGCGCGGCCCGCCGGGGACGTCCACGCATTCGGTGTCCCGGGAGGGGACGACCGCCGGGCGGGCCATCACCAGGACGGTCGGTGGCATCTTGCCGGAGCGCTGCAGCTCGATCGCGGTCTGGGCGAACGGGAGCTCCTGCAGCAGGTTCAGCGTGGTGCCCGGGTAGCCGGCGAGGGCCAGCAGGACGGGGAAGCGGACCAGTGAGAACTTCCGGTCGAAGTACGCGGGTGGCAGGTAGACGAACATCTGGTCGGAGAAGCCCGTCTCCTTGCCGTTGACCCGGACCGACTCGATCTTGCCGACCTCCTCGGGCGGGCCCTGCGGCAGGTTGGTGATGGTCTCCAGGCCGCCCTCGGCGGTGGGCTGGACCAGTGCGTCGGAGACCTGGGTGCCGCCCCTGTGGTTCTCGTTGCTGGTCAGCGCGAGTTTGGCGCCGCCCGGACTGAGCAGGTCCTTCCAGGAGGTGTAGAACCCGAAGGAGTTGTTCACCGACAGTGCGAGCACGGCCAGGACCGACACTTGAACGACCGTCAGGAGTCCGATTCGGCCGAGCACCGGCAGCGGGCGCTGTCGCGCCAGCCGCGGCCAGACCCACAGGGTCGTGACGATCGCCGCGACGCCGAGTGCGAGCAGCGAGTTCACCAGCGCATCGCTGGTCAGTTCCATACCGTCGGCCTTCCGGTGGGACGCTGTCGGTGCAGGCTTCATCGTCTGGTGGCCCGTCAGGCCGGGCCACCGCGGCTAGGCTGTCCGGGCGTCCGGGCGGGGGCGTCCGGGCGGGGCGGACGGGCGGGGGGAACCGCAGGCAACCGGCGCCCTAGAATGCGGCGTCCACCGTACGTAACGTGTCCCGGAGGGTTCCGTCGCGTCGCGTGCGGCGGCCCCCGGCTCCCACCGCCGGCTCAACCCGCAGCGCGACCACGGCCCCGGTTTACCGACTGTTTCCGGGTCCTTGGTATGCGCATTGCCTGATGAAGGAATAGGCATGAAGGTCCATCACGCGTCCTCCCCCGGAGTGACAGGACACCGCCCCGTAGCCCCTACGCTGAGCTTCCATGAGCGTTCCCGTGTCCGTTGAGCCGAGCCCCGAGCAGCCGTCGCGCCGTCGTCGCGGCCTGCAGACGCTGCGTACCCAGGCGGCCGCCGTCCCGAGGGCCTGGCTCCCCGGAGCGGTCGGCTACGCCTGTCTGATAATCGGGCTCATGGACATCGCCAGCGCGGTGTTCCCCAAGCTCCGGCACACCAAGGTGCACACCCTCACGGGGCAGCTGCCGGGCGGCACCACCAGCCTGGCGGCGGTCGGCGCGCTGATGGTCGGCATCCTGCTGGTGCCGCTGGCGCACGCGCTGCGCCGGCGCAAGCGTCGGGCCTGGCGGGCGGTCTGCGTGCTGCTGCCGGTCAGTGCCGGACTGCACATCGTGCGCTGGCACCAGATCGGCCCGGCGGTCGTCTCGCTGGTGCTCCTCGCCGTGATGCTGGTGCACCAGCGCGAGTTCTACGCCAAGGCCGACCCGCGCACCCGCTGGCGGGCGCTGGTCAACCTGGTCGTCATGGGCGTCCTCAGCGTGCTGCTCGGCCTGCTGATCGTGAGCACCCGGACCAGGTACGAGATCGGCCACCCGGGCCTGAGCGAGCGCCTGCAGCACGTCGGGTACGGGCTGTTCGGCTTCGAGGGCCCGATCCGGTACAGCAACGTCCGGATGTCCGACCTGGTCGCCTACCTGCTCGGCGGCCTCGGCCTGCTGACCGCCTTCACCACCGCCTACCTGGCGCTGCGCCCCGGCAAGCCGAAGCCCGAGCTGACCGCCGAGGACGAGGAGAAGGTGCGCGCGCTGCTGGCGCGGCACGGCGAGCGCGACTCGCTCGGCTACTTCGCGCTGCGCCGCGACAAGAGCGTGCTGTTCTCGCCCACGGGCAAGGCCGCGATCTCCTACCGGGTGG
Source organism: Kitasatospora sp. NPDC057542 (assembly GCF_042801945.1). Lineage (NCBI taxonomy): Bacteria > Bacillati > Actinomycetota > Actinomycetes > Kitasatosporales > Streptomycetaceae > Kitasatospora > Kitasatospora sp. NPDC057542. Next base: position 1,013 of record NZ_JBHVFE010000050.1, on the reverse strand, counting down.
TCTCCGGCGTGATGCTGGCCTCCGGCGACCCGGTCGGCGACGTCGAGGCGTGGCCGGGCGCGATCAAGGTGTTCATGGCCGAGGCCCGCGAGCACGCCTGGGTGCCGGCCGTGATGGGGTGCAGCGAGGTCGGCGGCGAGGTCTGGACCCGCGAGGCGGGCCTGGACGCGCTGGAGCTGGGCGACGAGGCGATCGTGGACACCGCCTCCTTCTCGCTCTCCGGCCGGGCCATGCGCAACGTGCGCCAGATGGTCAAGCGGATCGAGCGCAACGGCTACTCCTGCCAGGTGCGCCGGGTCTCCGAGCTCACCGCGGAGGAGAAGCACCGGATCGCCGACGCCGCCGCCCGCTGGCGCGGCACCGACACCGAGCGCGGCTTCTCGATGGCCCTCGGCCGCTTCGGCGACCCGCTGGACGACGACTGCGTGGTGGTCACCGCCCACCGGGCCCCGGAGGAGGGCGAGCAGGGCGACGACCTGAAGGCCGTGCTGCACTTCGTGCCCTGGGGGCCGGACGGCATCTCGCTGGAGCTGATGCGCCGCGACCGCGCCGCCGACCCGGGCCTGAACGAGCTGCTCATCGTCGCCGCGCTCCAGGCGGTGCCCGCGATGGGTGTGCGCCGGGTGTCGCTCAACTTCGCGATGTTCCGCTCGGCGCTGGCCCGCGGCGAGCGGATCGGCGCCGGACCGGTGCTGCGCGCCTGGCGCGGGCTGCTGGTGTTCCTGTCGCGCTGGTTCCAGATCGAGTCGCTGTACAAGTTCAACGCCAAGTTCCAGCCCGAGTGGGAGCCGCGCTTCCTGGTCTTCCCGAACACCCGGGACCTGCCGCGGATCGGCTTCGCCGCGATGCAGGCGGAGGCCTTCATCACGCTCGGCATGCCGCGCTTCGGCCGCCGGCGCCAGCGCGAAGGGCTGATGCCGGTCCCGTCGACCCGCGGGGTCGGCGAGGCCGCCTGAGGCCCGTCGCCGCCGTCCGGGACCCGCTGATGCGGAAGGGGCCCCCGCCGAGAATCC
>NZ_JBHVFE010000049.1:0-30242 GCF_042801945.1 Kitasatospora sp. NPDC057542 | reverse complement strand
CGTCGGTCCCATCCCGACGGGCACCCGCCCTTCCGCACCCGGCGGACGGCACGGCGACCCGCCTCAGCGCGGCACCGGGACGTCCGCAGGGACGTCCACAGGGACGGTCAGCCCCTCGCGCTCGGCCAGCACCCCGGCCTGGAACCGGCTCTGCGCCCCGAGCCGCGCCAGCAGGTCGGCGACGTGGCGCCGGCAGGTGCGGGTCGACATGCCCAGCCGCCGGGCGATCGTGTCGTCCTTCTCCCCCGCGGCGAGCAGCAGGGCGATCACGTCCGAGACGTCGCGGGTCACCGTGCGGGCCGCGGTCGGCGCGGTGTCGTACGGCACGGCCTGGCCCCACTCGTGTTCGAAGAGCCGGACGAAGTGCGCCACCAGCGCCGGTTCCCGGACCATCAGCGCCCCGCCGGTGGCGCGCCGGGCCGGTACGAAGGCCGTGGTCCGGTCCACCACGACCAGCTTGGCCGGCACCTCGGCGCGGGTGCGGATCTCCGCCCCTTCGGCGATGACCAGCTCCGCGTAGGAGCGGGTGGGCGGGTCGAACCGGGTCAGGTGCTGGTACACGCTCCGCAGCCGGACGCCCCGTTCCAGCATGCCCAGGTCCCGGGGCAGCAACTCGGCCAGGGCCGCCTCCGGGTGCCCGCCGCCCGGCCGGATCGCCAGCACCTCCTCCTTCGCGGCGCCCACCACGGAGTCGAGGGCCGAGCGGAGGACGTACGCGTCCTCCAGCAGCCGGACCGAAGCGTCCGAGCCGCCGCCCTGCGACTGGTACACCGGCGCCAGCGAGGCCACCTCCGCGCGCAGCCTGGCCAGTTCCGCCTGCCGGCGGCCCAGCTCGGCCTCCTCCAGGCGCAGCCGTGCCTCCTCCTGCCCGGTCAGCCGCGCGGCGGCCGCCTCCGGCCCGACCGTCGCGTAGCAGCCCCGTTCGGCGCCCGGACGCCGGACCAGCAGGCAGAGCGCCGCCAGCAGGTCGACGGCCCGGCGGCACCGCGCCTCGGTGAGCCCGAGATCGCCGGCCATCCGCGCCGGGTCGGCCGGCTCGACCCGCCGCTGCCGCACCGCCCACTCGTAGACCAGCCGCGTCTCGTGATCGAGCAGGGCCTCCCGCCCCGACGGCCGGATCGTGTCCGTGTTCACCGGATTCATCCACCCCTCCTCAGTCGGCCATTCATCTTCCTGACCCCCTTCGGCCCTTGGCCGCCGCCGCGAACTGTGACGACTATCGGACAACCGCTCCGGAGACCTGTCGTTCACCGGACGCGTCGTCAACCGCCACCTGCTGTCAAGAGGACCGCCATGAGAGAACGTGGAACCGCCCGGGTCGCGTTCACCGCACCCACCCCGGCGGACCCCGGAACCGTGCGTGCCGTGGTCGGCGACCGGCTGCGGCGGGCCCGCCGGGAGGTCCTCCTCTGCTGCCCCGGCGGCGACCCGACCGCGGCGGCGCTGGCCGAGCTGGTGCCGGCCGAAGTGCCGCGCACCGAGCCCGCACCGCGCACCCGGATCGTCCGGCAGCACCCGGCCCGCTTCCACCTGCCCGCCCAGCGCCAGGCCCTGGCCGCGGCGCGGGCCGGCGCCGAGGTGCGGACCACCGGCGAGAGCTACGGTCCGCTGCTGGTCATCGACCGGGAGAGCGCGTTCCTGGCGGAGCGGGGGCGGCCCGACGGGCTGGTGCTGGTGACGCAACCGTCCGTGGTGGGCCACCTGGCCGACTCCTTCGAGACGCTCTGGCACCGGGGAGCGGCCTTCCGCAGCGGGCCGGCCGCCGCCCGCGCCGTCTCCGACGAGCTCCGCACCGTGATCCTGCGGCTGCTCGCCGACGGGCTGAAGGACGAGACCATAGCCCGCCGGCTCGGGCTGTCGCTGCGCAACTGCCGTCGGCACATCGCCGGCCTGTACAGCACGCTGGGCGCCGACAGCCGCTTCCAAGCGGGCGTGCTGGCGGAGCGCCACGGCCTCACCGGGAACGCGACGGCGGCCGCCGGCGAGCCACGGCAGACCTCCCGGGACGTCGCACAGAACAACGACCTCGCCAGACTCCCGTTCGAACACTAACCAGTTTCGGACACTCCTGGCCCGCGTTCCGGACAGGCCGTCCGATCCTCGTGAACGGCGCTTTTCCCGCACCCCACCCTGGAGTCGCCGGGCGGCCGAGCGCAGGACGGCCTCGGAGCCGCCCAAGTCCGTTGCAGTGCACCGCACTTCACCGATCGCTCGCCGCCCCGACCAGGAGGTCGTCTTGAGCATCAACCGCCCCACCCGGAGGAACGTCCTGAAGGCCGCCGGCGGCCTCTCGGCAGCACTGTCGCTCGGCGGCGCGAGCGTCCTCGCGACCGCCTCGGCGGCCCACGCGGCCGGCGACGGCTTCGGGCTGCACATCGCGGACCACAACGAGGCCGACGCCCGGATGTGGTACTACCGCTTCGCGACCAACGAGATCGGCTGGCAGCCCGCCGTCAACGTGCTGCTCCCCGACGACTACCACACCAGCGGGCGCACCTACCCCGTCCTCTACCTGCTCCACGGCGGCCTCCAGGACTTCATCGAGTTCGACCGCCAGGGCGTCCGCGACTGGACCGCCGGCAAGCCGCTGATCGTCGTGATGCCCGACGGCGGGCAGGCCGGCTGGTACTCCAACCCGGTCAGCACCAACGTCGGCCCCCGGAACTGGGAGAGCTTCCACCTCAACCAGCTGGTCCCGTGGATCGACGCCAACTTCCGCACCTACGCCGAGTACGACGGCCGGGCCGTCGCCGGCTTCTCCATGGGCGGGTTCGGCGCCCTGAAGTACGCGGCCAAGTACTGGGGCCACTTCGCCTCGGTGAGCTCCCACTCCGGCCCGGCCAGCCTGCGCCGCGACAGCGGCGCGGTCGTACACTGGGCCAACGTCTCCGCCGCGGTCAAGGACCTGGCCGGCGGCACGATCTACGGCGCGCCGCTGTGGGACCAGGCCAGGGTCACCGCCGACAACCCGGTCGAACGCCTGGACAGCTACCGGAACAAGCGGATCTTCCTGGTCGCCGGCACCAACCCCGACCCGACCAACCCCTTCGACCAGTTCAACGAAACGGAAGTGCTCGCCGGCCAGCGGGAGTTCCGCGCCCTGCTCGACAACGCGGGCATCCCGTACGAGGCCCACGAGGAGCCGGGCGGCCACATCATCCGCGACTACATGTTCAGGCGTGACATCGACGGCATCATCGACCGGCTCCGCAAGGCGTAGCGCGGGCGCACGCCGCCGCGCTCGCCGGGGTGGTGGTGGCGGCCTCCGCCGCTCCGGCGGTCGGGGTGGTCCGGCTCTCCGACCGGACCGCCCCGCCACGGCCTGCTCGCGGCACGTCGAGCGGGCCGGCGCCCCGCCCGGATGGTTGCGTCCCCGGTGCTTCCCGGGCCCGCCCCGACTGCTTCCCGACTACTTCCCGACCAGGACCCGGCCGATGAGCCCGCTCAGCGCACGGGGTGCCGGGCGCCGGGCCGTCCACAGGGCCCGGGTGCCGCGCCCGGGGAAGGCCCACGCGCGTCCGCGCGCCAGGGCGCGGTCCATCGGTTCCAGCACCTTCTCCGGACTCAACCCCAGTCGTGGACCGAGCAGTTCAGGGGTTTCGCGACGGATGCGCGACAGCATCGGGGTCTCCACGGCGGGCGGGCAGACGCACAGCACCCGGATGCCCTCGGCACGGTGTTCGGCCGCGACGATCTCGGCCAGGACGTGGACCGCGGCCCGGAGGCCGAGCCTCCCGCGCGCCGACCGGCTCCTACCCAGCCGACGGCGCCCCAACTCTCGCCGAGCGGGCGGACATTGACGTCAGCCGTTGCCGAAGAAACCGAGCGCGCCCGCCGCGCAGACCCCGCCGGCCCCCATGAAGACGGGCGTCAGCACCTTGATCTCCACCCAGCTGCCGGCCCGGAACCGCATGCCCTTCGGCGGCCCGACCGGATACCAGCGCCGGCGCCCGACGGGGATCGGCCACAGCACCGGGCAGCCCGAGACGGTCAGCGCGTCGCCCAGGCAGTGCACCAGCGCGCCGAGCGCGATCGGCAGCCCGATCCAGAGGTACTCCTGCCCGGGCTCCTCGAACAGCCACTGTGAACCGTTGCCGGGCTTGTCGAGGACCTCCGCGAGCATCCACGCGCTGGTCGCCCCCAGCAGCCACACCAGGACGTCGCTGGAGACCCGGGCATGCCGCCACAGCAGGCCCTCGATGGCCAGCACCATGTGCACGAACAGCACCATCAGCACGCCCCAGCGGCCGCCGTACACGGCCACCGCCGCGGCGCCCGCCCCGCACAGCACCGCCCAGGGCCAGGTGTGCGTCAGCGTCCGGTGGCCGCCCGAGCGCCGCGGGTCACCCTTGCCCCGGGTGGCCTTGTACACGGCGTACGAGAGGTTGTCGATCACTTCACAGAGCGCCCGGGACACCGGCCCGAACGCCCTGGATATCGTCGCCGCCTTGTGGTCCAGGTCCGGCGCCAGGGCTGCCCCCGCACAGATCAGCGCCCCCGCGAGCAGGACCGGCCAGGGCATCGGCTCCCCCATCCCGGCCGCCACCGCACCCACCCCCAGCCACGCGGTCGCACCCGACAGCGAATGCGCCGGTCCCATCATGTCCGTACACCACCGATCCTCATCAGCTCCGTCCTCACCGTGAGGACCTGACATCCCGGCAGCCTATCCGTCCAAGATCACCGGCCGGGCGCCTCGCCCGGCCCGGCACCCCCCGCCCCCGGCCACAGCCGACCGAATACCGACCGCGGCGTCTCCGTCTCCCGCGCGAAGGGCCCGTCGGTGAAAGGGACTTCGCCCGCGGCGCCGCAGCATCGGATCCGCCCTCACGGCGGACGGCTGCCGACCTGCGGCGCCGCCGACGCTTGCTCCGGCGCGTCCGGCGCCCCGTTGTCAGGCGAGGCTCTTCTCCAGCGCGGCGAGGTAACTGCGCATCAGGTGGTCGCGGACACCCTCGCCGTCCGGGGAGAAGGCGGCGGTGCTCAGGCCCCCGGCCCGGTCGGTCAGCGCGGAGACCAGCCCGACCCTCTCCTGGACGCGGCCCGCGGAGTCGATGTGGCGCAGCGCTTCGACATGGGTGAAGGCGGGCTCCGGGGGCAGCTCGGGGACGATGTCGTTGCCGTGGACGAACCGGAAGGTGCGCCCCTTCAGGCCCTTGTCGTAGGCGGCGGCCAGCAGCCGGTCGCAGGTCCGGGGCTGGCCGAAGGTGTAGACGCCGTCGACCGCCAGGCGCGGGTCCTCCAGGTCGAGCCGGGCGGCGACGAGCATGGCGAGGGCGCCGCCGAGGCTGTGGCCGGTGAACCAGACGGTCTGGCCGTTGGTCCGCAGGCCGGAGACGGCCTCGGCGACATCGGGGAAGACGGATTCGAGGGCCTCGGCGAAGCCGTAGTGGACGTAGCCCGTCCGGGCGGGGCCCGGCCAGGGCGGGGTGGAGGCGTCGGTGAGCCAGTCGCGGATCTGTGCGGGTTCGGTGCCGCGGAACGCGGTGACGATCATGTTGTCGCCGGCCATGGTGTAGGCCTGGGTGTCCTGGAGCGGGAACGGCGGGGTGAACCGGGTCTGGTGGTGGCGCACGGCGTCGAAGCCCCAGCCGCGGGCCTGCTCCTCGATGGTGGCCTCGTCCTTGTAGGCGAGGTCGGCGGCCTTGGCCAGCCAGTAGGCGTGCGGGAGGCTGTATCCGGTGACGTGCTGGTCGAAGGTGGTCGGTACGGCCATGGGGGGCGCTCCTGTCGGGTCGACGGTCGACGGCTGGTCTGTCCCGGAGCCCGGTCGGCGCCCACCGAAGGGGGCGTGCCGTGACGCCCCGGTGACCAAGGGTGACGCTACCGCCCGGGCGGTTCGTGGGCGACCGGGCCACCGCCGCCCGTCCGACCTCGCCGCGCGACCCCGCTCACCACCGTCCTCCACGGACTCGTCGCCGCCCCTCGCACCGCCCGGCCCCGGCCCTGACGCCCGCCCCGCCGCCGGTGGCCTCCGGCGCCCGCGGGCGTCGGCCGGTCGCCGTCCACGACCTCAGGGCGTACGCGTCCCGTCGAGGTAGGCGAGGACCGCGAGGACGCGGCGGTTGTCGTCGTCGGACGCACCGAGGCCGAGCTTCGCGAAGATGTTGGAGGTGTGCTTGCTGACCGCGCCCTCGCTGAAGTGCAGCCGTTGCGCGATGGCGGCGTTGGAGCGGCCTTCGGCCATCATCGCGAGGACGTCGCGCTCCCGCGGGGTGAGGAGGGCGAGGGGCTGGTCGTCGGCGTTGCGGGCGAGGAGGCGGGAGATGACCTGGGGGTCCATGACGGTACCGCCGGCGGCGACGGTGCGGACGGCGTCGACGAACTGGTCGGCTTTGGAGACGCGGTCCTTGAGGAGGTAGCCGACGCCGCCGGTGCCGTCCGCGATCAGCTCCCGCGCGTAGAGCTGCTCGACGTGCTGGGAGAGGACCAGGACGGGCAGGCCGGGCCGCTCACGACGGGCGGCGAGCGCCACCTGGAGGCCCTCGTCGGTGTACGTGGGGGGCAGGCGGACGTCGACCACCGCGATGTCGGGGCGGTGCTCGGCCAGTGCGGCTGCCAGTTCGGGTCCGCTCTCCACCGCGGCGACGATCTCGTGCCCGTGGGCACTGAGCAGCAGGGAGAGGCCGTCCCTCAGCAGGACGAGGTCCTCGGCGAGGACAACACGCACGGTAGCTCCATGATCAGCCTGGTCGGACCCCCCGGGGGGCTGGTCAGCGTGAGCGTACCGTCGAACGCGGCGAGTCTGCGCCGGATGCCCCGCAGGCCGCTGCCCCGTCCGGGGTCGGCGCCGCCGCGGCCGTCGTCGGTGACCTCGACGCGGAGCAGTCCTGCCGCGTGGGCGAGGTGCACGGTGGCGTGCCGGGCGTCGCCGTGCTTGACGGCGTTGGTGAGTGCCTCGCTGACGGCGAAGTAGACCGCCGACTCCACCGGTGCCTCGGCCCGGCCGGGCAGTTCGGCCCGCACCTCGACCTTCAGCGGGACGTCCAGCGCCAGCGCCCGTACGCCGTCGGCGAGGCCCCGTTCGGCGAGCACCGGAGGGTGGATGCCGCGCACCAGGTCGCGCAGTTCCTGGAGTGCCTGGGTGACGTTCTCCTGGGCGTCCGTCACCACCCGCTTCGCCTGTTCCGGATCGCGGTCGATCAGCGCCGCGACCGCGCCCAGGCGCAGGCTCACCGCGACCAGCCGGGCCTGGGCGCCGTCGTGCAGGTCCCGTTCGATCCGGCGCAGTTCGGCGGCCTGGGCCTCGGTGGCGTCCAGCCGGATCTCGGTGAGCTGCTCGACCCGCCGGGCGAGCCGGGAGCGTTCGGTGGGGCCCAGCAGGGTACCGGTCCACCGGCCGTGCAGGCGCAGCGCGGGCCGGGCGAGGGCGAGTCCGGCGACGATCAGCACCGGCCCGAGGAGGAGGAACAGGAGGGCGGGCACGCCTCCGGAGGGCAGGCCGAGCGGCAGGTCGTACGGCAGCGGGGCCTGGACGATCCCGTACACGCCTGCGCCGACCAGCAACACGGGTGCGGCCGCGATGCCGCCGCCGACCAGGGGGTCGGCGATCAGCCAGAGGGCGTCGCGCCACGTCGCCGGGTCGTTCCAGAGCCAGCGGACGGTGCGGCTCATGCCCGCGAACCAGCGGTTCTTGTGGTAGTCGTGACCGGTCCAGAACCAGCCGTGGAGGGTGCGTTCCAGGGCCGGGAGCGGCTGGTACGGCGGCGGTACGGGCACCTCCGACCAGTGGCCGGCCGCCCACCGGGCGGCGCCGGCGGCGGAGCGGACCATCCGGGTGGCGGCCGGGAAGAGCGGGAACATCCCGAGGCAGCCCCAGAGCAGGAAGGACAGCAGGTAGACCGTCATCAGCACCACCCCGACCGGTATCAGCAGGGTCAGGACGGCGAGCCGCCCGAGTGCCCGTGCGGCGGCGCGCAGCTCTCGGGCCGCACCGCCCGGTTCCCGGGCGGCTGGGGTCTGCGGGCTGCTCACGGGACCTCCGGTCGGGATCGGTGCGGGCCGTCCATGATCGCAGTCGTCCGCTCAGGCGTGCGTCCCGACGTCGGCCCCTGCGTGCGTCCCTGCTGACCACGGGTCAGCCGGTACGTCCCCACGAGGCAGCCCGCGCCCAGCAGCACGAACCCGACCGCCACCGGCACCTGCCACGCCGACGGCAGGTACAGGGCCAGGAGCCAGCTCCGGTTGGCCGGCGCGAAGAGCGACATCCCCAACGCCACCGTGCCCTGCGGGGCCACGGCCAGCACGCCGGCCGTGGTCAGCAGCCCGACCGTCACGGCGCGCCCGCGCGGCAGCCGGTCCGACGGTTCCTCGTCGCCCGGGGCGTCCGGGGCCGCCGCCCGCCGTGCGCCCTTGCGCAGCGCGTCCAGCAGTTCCGGCCCGCGGGTCTCCAGCCGGCGCCGGGCCCCCGCCCCGAGCAGCCCGGCGTACAGCAGCCCGGTGCCCGCACCGACCGCCACCCCGGCCCAGCGCAGCGGTTCGCTGTGCAGCAGCGTGCCGGCCAGGACGACGCCGGCGGCGGGCAGCGCGGCGAGGGCCTGGAGCAGCAGGACGACCATGCTCTGCAGCCGGGTCTGGTCGGCGCTCTCGTCGCTGAAGCCGTCCAGCGGGTTGCCGCCGGGCCGGTCCGGGAACGGCGCGGGGCCGAGGACGGACACCAGTGGCACCAGACCCGCCCCGGCGCCGAGCACGGCGGGCAGGACGGCGAGCACCCAGGTCCGGCTCCCGTCGGCCCGGGCGGCGGCGCCCGCGACCAGGGTGAGCAACAGGGCGGCGGGGGCGACGACCAGCAGCCAGGCGAGCTGCCGGGCCCGGACGTCGACCCGCTCGGCGCCGGGGACGACCAGGGTCAGCCAGAGCGCGCCGGCGTCCAGGCCGTACAGGTTGGCGCACAGCGCACCGGCGAACAGGGCCGCGACCACGCCGGCCCACGGCACCAGGGCGGGGAAGCCGCCGAGCAGCGGCAGCAGGCCGGTGAACACGCCCGTCCACAGCGCCATCCGCAGCAGCCGGGCCCGGCGCGGGTCGCGGACCCACAGGCGCAGCTCCTTGCCGAGCACGGCACCGCCGGGGGTGTCCGGTACGGCCGGCCACCGGACACCCGCACGTGAGGCGCCCCGCCGGGAGGTGCCCCGCCGGGAAGTGCCCCTGCCGGCCGTACCGCGCGCCAACTGCCGGGCGAGCAGGGCCGTCCAGGCGGCGAACAGCAGCCCCGAGAGCGCCAGCAGCCCACCCAGGCAGGCCGCGGCCAGGACCCACTCCCCGCGTCGGGCGGCGTCGACCGCGACCACCGACCAACCCGAGGGCAGGACCCGTACGACGGTGCCGACGGCGGCGGCCCACTCGCCGCTGAGCAGCCGGGCGAAGAATCCGATCGCGAACCAGCCGGTGTTGAGGAACCCGGTGACCAGGCCGACCAGCAGCGCGGACAGCTCCCAGCCCAGCCGCGAACGGGCCGCGCTGCCGAGGCCCTGAAGGGTCAGCTTGGACAGCACCACCACGAAGAGCAGGTGCAGCAGCACCGCAGGGACGGCGACCAGAGCGGGCACCGGACCGAACCCGGCGCCGAGGACGATCAGCACCGCGAAGGCGGCCAGGCTGACCAGCGGGGTGACCCCGACGAAGGCCGCGCCGAGCAGCCCGACGGCCAGGACGCGCGGCTGCCGGGGCAGCAGGGTGAAGTAGTCGAGCCGCAGGGTCGGGTCGCCGCCCGTGACGGTCGGACCGAGTGCCCAGCCCGCCGTCCACACCAGCAGCACGGCGGCGATCACGCCGACCCCGGCCTCGGGGGTGGGGAAGTCCGCCAGGCCCAGCAGCGCGGTGCCGACGGCCGCGACCGCGCCGGTCACCGCCCCGAGGAACAGACTCGCCGCCCGGGGACCGGACATCGAACGCCGCAGGACGGCCAGCTTCATCCCGATCAGGACGCCAACCACGACAGGCCCTCCGCTCCCCCGGTCCGGGCGCCGACCAGCTCGACGAAGGCCTCCTCCAGGCCGCGCCCGCCACGGACCTCCGCCACCGTGCCCGCCGCCAGCACCCGGCCCCCGGCGATCACACCGACGTGGTCGCAGAGCTGCTCGACCAGCGCCATCACATGGCTGGACAGGACCACCGAGCCGCCGGAGTCGACGAAGCGCCGCAGAATGGCCCGGATGGTCGCGGCCGACACCGGGTCGACGGCCTCGAAGGGCTCGTCCAGCACCAGCAGCCGAGGGGCGTGCAACAGGGCGGTGGCCAGGCCGATCTTCTTGCGCATCCCCGTGGAGTAGTCGATGACGGGGGTGCGCTCGGCACCGTCGAGCTCCAGCACGGCCAGCAGCTCCTCGGACCGGGCGTCCACAGTGCCGGCCGGCAGGCCGCGCAACCGGCCCAGGTAGTACAGCAGTTCGCGCCCGGTCAGCCGCTCGGGCAGCATCATGCCGTCGGGCAGCACCCCCACCAGGGACTTGGCCCGCACCGGGTCGCTCCACACGTCGACGCCGAGGATCGCCGAGCTCCCGGCGTCCGGGCGCACCAGCCCGACGGCCATCGACAGCGAGGTGGTCTTGCCGGCGCCGTTGGGCCCGACGAGCCCGTAGAACGACCCGCACGGCACGGACAGGTCCACCCCGTCCACGGCGACGTGCGCTCCGAACCGCTTGCGCAGCCCCGACAGTTGCAGTGCCGGGGTTTCCCGGCCCCCCACCGCCCGGACTCCCTGCCCCGCGCGCGCCGATCCTCGCACCTCGTCCCTCCCTCGTCGTCACGGCCGCCCCGGTCCGGGCGGCACGTGATCAACGCTAGGGACAGCGGGGCGGCGGCAGAATCCACCTGCACCCCCACCGGGGGTGGGGCTGGACCCACCCTTGGTCCAGGCGCGCCACCGGTCGACGGGTGAGCACCGCCGGCACCGCCTCCACCGCGGCGTTTGCGCGAATCGAGAAGGTCCTGTGTACCGCCTGTGAGTACCGGGTCGCGGGGCGGGTTCCCGCCCGACCCCACCCAGGACACGGCTGGGGTCGAGCACTGCCCTCCCCCGGACGCGCCGGTTGGTCCCGGAGCCACGTCGCCCACCGGGGGCCCAGCCGCCATCAAGCGAGAGGAGCCACCACCGTGGACAACGGAACGCCCCTGAGCGAGCAGCACCGCGCCGCCGCCGAGGCCCACACGGACACCGCGCACGAGCAGCACGACCGGGGCGAGAGCGCCCACCGGTCGATCACGTACGCGAACAACGCGAACCTGACGGCAGCGCGGCTCGAACGCGAGGGACGGTGACGGGCTTTCCCACCACGGAGCCGTCAGTCGCGGGGGGCTCACCCCGCCGATCGAGGGCGTACCTGCACCTGCCCCTGCGCGCGCAGGCAGGGAGGCTCTCCGGCCTGGGGCACGCACGGTCTCGGCCCCGGCCGGGTGGCCCGTCGGGTGGTGAAGTACGCGGACCTGGCGGCGAGTTGTCCGCGCAGCCGGCCCTGGGTGCTGACCGGCCGGGTGGTCGGTGCGGGCCCGGACCACGAGCCGCCGACAGCCGGTCCGCTGCCGCTCGCCCGGCTGGGCGCCGGAGGCCTCGGCCAGACGGCGCACCGCTACCACGAGCGGCCCGCGCCCGGTCGGGACTCGACCGACCGGGTTTCCCGCCGACGCGGCCGGGCAGCCGCCGGGCATGGACCATTCGCACACTCCCGTCCTCGACGAGCTCGGCGGGCCGCGCCCGTCCGGCCGTCCACGGACGGTCCCCTCCGCACGGTGCGGGCAGACGCCGGCCCTCCACCGATTGCCCGCACCAGGTCGGACGGCGACCGGAACGAGGCGGCGACCGGTATGAGACGGAGACCTCCATGAACGCTGCCGAAGGCTTCCCGAGCCGGCTGTCCGCCGAGCACCGGGCCATCGAGGCGCTGCTGCGCCGGCTGAACCGCAGCACCACCCGCGCCGGCGCCCCCGACGAGGAGGCCCTGCGGCTGCTGGGCTCCTTGCGGCAGCTCCTCGCCCCCCACCTCCTGGCCGAGGAGGCCCACCTGTACCCGCTGGCCCGGCGGTGCCTCGCGGCCGGTGACGCGCTCGCGGACGCCGCCGGCGGCAGCCATGCGGCGATCCGCCGGCTGCTCGACCGGGCGGAGGACGGCCGGCTGTCCGCCGGAGGGCGCCGCCACGCCACGGCCGTGCTGGTCGTCCTGCTCCGCGCCCACCTGCGCGGCGAGGAGGAACGGCTGTTCCCCGCGCTGCGTGCCCGCGCCGCACCGCGGGACCTGCGGACCTGCGAGCGCCGGATGCACGAGGGCCAGGGCCGCCGGCCGGGTGCACCGCTGCGGGGGCTCCCGCCGGGGACCGGGGCGATCGCCGCCCTCCGGGACCACGTCAGCGGGCGCGACACCTCCGGGCACCACCGCTCGCCCTGACGACCACCGGCGCTCGCCGGGCCCCCGACCGTCGCTGCCCGGAAGCCCCGGCCGCGCTACGAGCCGTTCCACTCGCCGGGCGCGGACCGCAGCCGGTCGCCCTCGGCCAGCCGCCGGGCCACCGTGTCGAGGTCCGTGCCCAGCCGCTGGGCGGCCGCGACCAGCAGGCTCAGCGCGGCGTGCGGGGTCACGCCGAACCGCTCGGCGGTGATGCCGATGGCCAGGCCGGTGGCGTGCCGGCGGTCCAGCAGGTCGGCCACCGCCCTGGACAGCGCGAAGCGGTCGAGGGCGGCCGACGCCTGGAGGGCGAGCACCTCGACCAGCCCGAGGGCCGGCGTGCCGGGCTCGGCCGGTGTGCGCAGGTACGCGCTGAACACGGTGCAGCCGTGCGGGTGGGTGCGCAGGTGCGCACCGGCCACGGCCCGTACGCCGCAGCGCCGGGCGCGGTCGGCGAACCGGCCCGGCCGGCCCGGGTCGAGCCGGACCACGACCTGCCCCTCGCCCTGACGGCGGAGCCGGGCCAGGGGGCCCGCCTCCGCCCCGCCCTGCGCGCGTTCGAGGGCCAGCAGGTACGACGGCGTGGCCGCGAAGGTCTCGACCGAACCGTCGTCGTGCCAGGTGCTGACGGCGGCGCCCACGCAGTGCGGGACGGTGACCCTGGTCAGCTGCACCACGTCGTGCAGCGTGGGGAAGGACCCGGACCGCGCCCGCTCGCGGGCAGCGAGTTCGCCGAGTACGGCCAGCAGCTTCGCGCGGGCCCGGTCCGTCGCCCGGGCCCCGCCCGCCGCCCCGCCGACGCCGGCCGGGCCCTGACGGTCCAGCAGCTCACGGGCCCGGGCGATCGCACGGGCCGCGTCGGCCTCCCCCGTGTAGATGCCGATCGTGTAGCAGACGTCACGCAGCCGCTGCCCGGCTTCCGGCGAGCCCGCCGAGGACAGGGCCTCGTACTCCGCGACCAGTCGGCCGAGGGCCGCGACATCCACCATGGGCATGAGCACCTCCGTGTGTTTACGGAAAGTATGCGCCGATCACGCAGCGGAACCACGCCGCCGGTCGGCCGCCCTCGGTGGCCGGCCCTCGGCGATCAGCCCGCGGGCGGTGCAGGACGCTCAGCCGGCTTCCTCAGGCTCGTCGGCCCAGCCGGGGGCCTCCCGGTCCTCCAGCTCCTCGCGCAGCCAGGCCAGGGTGGCGCTGAGCAGCCGGGAGACGTGCATCTGGGAGACACCGATCCGCTCGGCTATCCGGGACTGGGTGCACCCGTCCCAGAACCGCAGTTTGAGGACGGTCTGCTCACGCTCGGGCAGCCGGGCCAGCAGCGGGCGGACGGCGATGCGGAAGTCGACGAGTTCGATGCCGGGGTCGCAGTCGCCGAGGCGGTCGAGCAGGGCGCTGCCCGTCTCGTCGGTGTCCTGGTCACGCAACGCGTCCAGGGAGTCGGGGCGGTAGACCCGGCCCGCCATCAGCCCCTCGGTGGCCTGCTCGACGGTGATGTCCAGCTCCTCGGCGATCTCCTCGGGCTGCGGCAGCCGGCCGAGCTCCTGTTCCAGGCGGTCCGAGCCCCGGGCGACGGACAGGTAGAGCTCCTGCATGCTGCGTGGGACCCGCACCGGCCACGACGTGTCACGGAAGAAGCGCTTGATCTCCCCGGCGATGGTCGGGATCGCGTAGGTGACGAACTCGACGCCGCGTTGCGGGTCGTAACCGTCGACGGCCTTGATCAGGCCGATCGTGCCGACCTGGAGGATGTCGTCCATGTCCTCGGCGCGGTGGCGGAAGCGGGCCGCGATGAAGCGCACCAGCGGCATGTTGAGCTCGATGATCGTGCCGCGGACGTAGCTGTAGGCGTGGGTCTCCCGGGCCAGCCCGGCCAGCCGCTCGAACAGCGCGTCGCTCAGTTCGCGTGCCTCGGACTTCCCCATCCGGCGCAGTTCGGCTGCCGTCGGTCTCGGCGGCAGGTCGGGCGGAAGGCCCGGAGGCGCGACTCCTTCATCGGTGGTTTCCAGGTTGATGGACACGTGAGTTCTCCTGGGCATCGGGGGCCCGGCGACGCGTGCGGACTCACACCTCGTGCGTCGCGGACTTCTTCCCCCAGGACCTGTGCCCGGCTTCTTCAAGCGCGGTCCCGGTGGCACCGTCCACGGTGCTGGAGCAGCCGGTTCGGACACGGCCGCTGCACCAGTGGTTCTACCCCGGGTTCCGGTTCCGAACTCACGATCCGGATGTTTTCCTGCTCCGTTTCCGGGGTACTCACGCGCCGGCACAAATTCACCCCCCGGGGTCCCGACCCGGCCGCCAGACCCAGCGCTCGCGGTGGCCCGGCCGGACCACCGCGAGCACGACCTCCAGTCGGACCGGCTTCCACCGTCCTCGGGCGCACAGCCCCCGGGCCACGCGCGCCGCGCCGGCCCGGGCGGGGAGGCGCGGGCACGCCCGCCCGGCCCTGACCGCCAGGCTCAGCGGTCGGTCGGCAGGGGCCGATCCAGCCGCCCCGGCCGCCGCGGCTTGACGTAGTCGACCAGCTGCATCATGCCGAGGTCCTCGTGCTGGAGCTGGTGGCAGTGCAGGACGGTACGGCCGGTGAAGTCCTCGTACGCGACCAGCAAGGTGACGGTGTCGCCCGGCTTGCCCCCGGCCAGGTCCACGGTGTCCTGCCACACCGGCGGGTCAAGCCGCTCACCGTTGCGGTGGGTGACGAGGACGTGGTTGGTGTGCAGGTGGAACGAGTGGTGGAAGCCCGGCGCGGTGTCGTCGGTGCGCAGGGTCCACCGCTCGACGGTGCCGAGCTTCAGGGTGTGGTTGACGCCCTCGGGGTCGAACAGGCCGTAGGCGGGGTCGCGGGTGAGGTCGCCCTCGGGGTCGGCTGCCGGGGTCGGGTGGCTGCCGAGGAGGCGGTAGGCGTTGGCGAACGGCTTGTCGAAGACGCCCGGGTCGACGTGGAAGACCACCGTGCGGTCGGCGTCGGGGTTGGCGATGTCGCCCTCGTCGAGGAACGGCTTGCCCTGCGGCAGGGTGGCCGGCAGTTCCATCGGAGGCTTGACGGCCTTCCCCGCCACCTCGACCGTCATCAGCGGGACGGACACGCCCTTGGCCCGCAGTTCGTACGTCCCGGCCCCGCCGCCCCGCACCAGCACGTCGGCGCGGTTGCCGGGGGCCAGGAGCAGCAGCTCGGTGGCGACCGGCGCGGGGAAGGTCACGCCGTCCTTGGCGATCTGATGCATCGTCAATTTCGCATCCCCGTCGGCCACCTGGAGCGACAGCGTGGTGAAGCCGATCGCCGCCACCAGCCGCCAGCGCTGGACCTCGCCCGGGCGCAGCACGAGGGTGGGGTTGACCTCGCCGTTGACGGTGAAGGTGGACGGCGTGCCGGTGAGCGAGTTGTCGGCGGTGAAGTCGGGGACCCTGCCGTCCTTGAGCTTGAGTTCGTTGATGCAGACGACGAGGTCGGCGGCGGCCGCGATCTCCGGCACCTCGTCGACGTCGCCCTCGACGATGACGACTCCGGTCATCCCGCCGGCGATCTGCCCGGCGGTGGCCCCGTGGACGTGCGGGTGGTACCAGTACGTGCCGGCCGGGTGGTCGGCCGGGATGTCGATGACGGTCAGGTACTCCGGCTCCGGGGCGCCGGCCTCGACCTCGTCGGCCGTGCGCGGTGCGAACTCGCGCAGGATGTTGTCGGCCTTCCCGGACGGGGAGACGTGCAGGCCGTGGGTGTGCAGGTTGAAGCTGTTCTCGCGGTGCGGGTGGTTGTGGTCGCCGTCGTACGGCCGGTTGGGCGGCAGGCCGTTGACCTGGGTCAGCCGCAGGGTGTCGCCGGCGCACACCCGCAGGGTCGGCCCGGGGATGGTCCCGTTGTAGGTGCGCGTGGTGACCGTGCCGTACCCGGGGACGTGGGTGTCCGTGAACCGCACGTCGAGCGTCTGGTCGAGCACCTCCCCCGACCGGCCGGAGCCCGGCCGCGAGGCGCGTGCGGCCGATCGCGAGGCCCGTACGGCGGGCTGCGGGAAGGACGCCGTGGCGGCTGCCGCCCATGCCGGGGCGAGGATCCCGTCGGAGGCCGCCCCGAGGACGGCGGCTACGGGGAGGGCCTTGAGCATCGACCGGCGACTGATTCCGACATCTTCTCTCATATCCGGGCAATGTAGGTCGGCTTATGGACGGCCATGGTCAGGCACACCGCGCGTCGGCCAGGGGTTGGGCCTTCCGTGCCAAGCTACGAACGCTCCGGGTTGGTCAGGTTGGCCCCGCTGCGGGGGTCGAAGACGTGGATGCGCGCCGTGTCCACCCACAGCTCCAGCGGGCTGCCCTCGGCGGCCCGGGTGCCGGTGCTCAGCCGGGCGACCACCCGGTGCTCCTGCATGCCGGTGTCGGCCCGGCCCGAGTCGGCGGCGAGCTCGGCGAGTTCCTCGGTCGCCGCCGGTCCGTCCTCCTCCGCGAAGTGGACGTAGACGTCCGAGCCGACCGACTCCCGGACGTCGACGGTCACGGTGACGGTGGCCCCTCCGGTGTGCCCCTCGGCCAGGGCGGCGTCCTCGAAGTCCTCGGGGCGGATGCCGACGATCAGTTCGCGCGGCGCGTGCGCGCGCTCCAGGGCGCGCCGGGTGCGGTCGTCCAACGGCAGGTCGCCCAGCGAGGTGCGCAGGGCGTTGTGCTCCAGCACCGCGCCGAGGACGTTCATGCCGGGCGAGCCGATGAACCCGGCGACGAAGAGGTTCACCGGCTCGTCGTACAGCTGCTGCGGCGAGCCGACCTGCTGGACGACGCCGGAGCGCAGCACCACCACCCGGTCGCCGAGCGTCATCGCCTCGATCTGGTCGTGGGTGACGTAGACGGTGGTGGTGCCCAGGCGGCGCTGGAGGGCGGCGATCTGGGTCCGCATCTGCACCCGGAGCTTGGCGTCCAGGTTGGACAGCGGCTCGTCCATCAGGAAGACCTTGGGGTCGCGGACGATCGCCCGGCCCATCGCGACCCGCTGGCGCTGCCCGCCGGAGAGGTTGGCCGGCTTGCGGTCCAGGTGCCGGGTGAGGTCCAGGATGCGGGCGGCCTCCTCGACCTTGGCGGCGATGGTCGGCTTGTCGACCTTGGCCAGGCGCAGCGCGAACCCCATGTTGTCGCGCACGCTCATGTGCGGGTAGAGGGCGTAGCTCTGGAACACCATCGCGATGTCGCGGTCCTTGGGCGCGCGGTCGTTGACCACCTCCCCGGCGATCCTCAGGCTGCCCTCGGTGATGTCCTCCAGCCCGGCGATCATGTTGAGCGTGGTGGACTTGCCGCAGCCGGACGGGCCGACCAGGATCACGAACTCGCCGTCGGCGATGGTGAGGTTGACGTCGTGGACGGCGAGGACGCCGTCGGGGTAGCGCTTGGTGATGCCGTCGAGGACGATCTCGGCCACGGTCCGCCTTCCTGGTCCGCCGGGTGGGGCGGGCTCGTCCGTTGGGTCTCGGGTCGGGCCTCAGCCCTTGACTGCGCCGGCGGTGAGCCCGGCGACGATGCGGCGCTGGAACAGCAGCACGAAGGCCACGATCGGGATCGTGATGATCACGGCGGCGGCCGCGATCGAGCCGGTCGGCTGCTCGAACTGGGAGCTTCCGGTGAAGAAGGCGATGGCCGCCGGAACCGTCCGGGCCGAGGTGGTGGAGGTCAGCGAGATCGCGAACAGGAAGTCGTTCCAGCAGAAGACGAAGACCAGGATGGCGGTGGTGAACACGCCCGGCGCCGCCAGCGGTGCGATGACCAGCCGGAACGCCTGCCACGGCGTGGCCCCGTCCACCTTGGCCGCCTTCTCCAGGTCCCAGGGGATCTCCCGGAAGAACGCCGAGAGCGTGTGGATCGCCAGCGGCAGCGAGAAGGTCGTGTACGGGATGATCAGTCCGAGCCAGGTGTCGAACAGGCCGAGCGCCCGCTCGATGTCGAACAGCGGCGAGACCAGCGAGATCGGGGGGAACATCGCGATCAGCAGGGACACCCCGATCAGCATTCGCTTGCCGGGGAAGCGCAGCCGGGCCACCGCGTACGCGGCCATCGTGCCGAGCACGACCGCGACGGTGGTGGCGATCACCGCGATGCCGATCGAGTTGACCAGGGCGCGGGTGAACTCCGAGGTCTGGAAGATGCCGCGGTAGTTGGCCAGGGTCCACCGGCGGGGCACGAAGTCGCCGTCGGACAGGGTGCTCGGGGCCTTGAAGGAGAGCGCCGCGATCCACCACACCGGGAACAGCGCGTAGAGCACGACCACCAGGTTGGCGATCCCCCAGCCGGTCACCGTCCGGGCGTGTCCGCTGCTCATCGCCGCTCCGGTTCCGTGCCGGGCGCGGCCGCGCCGAACAGCTTGACGAAGACCAGCGCGATGAGCGCCACGCAGACGAAGACCAGCACCGAGACCGCCGAACCGATGCCCAGGTTGAGCGCGGTGAAGAGGTTGTCGTAGCCGAGGATCGACACCGAGCCGGTGCCGTTGGCGCCGCCGGTCAGCACGTAGATGTTGTCGAAGATCCGGAAGGCGTCCAGGGTGCGGAAGAGCAGCGCGACCAGGATCGCCGGCTTCATCAGCGGCAGGATCACCAGCCGCAGCCGTTGCCCGGAGCTCGCGCCGTCCACCATCGCCGCCCGGACCGTCTCGTCCGGGACGAGTGCCAGGCCGGCGAGCAGCAGCAGCGCCATGAACGGGGTGGTCTTCCACACCTCCGCGAGAATGATCAGACCGATGGCCGGCCACTGCTCGGTCAGCGGGGCGCTGCCCTGCGGCAGCAGGGCGGCCAGGTACCCGGTGCCCGGCGTCCAGGCGTACTGCCAGGAGTAGGCGGCGACCACCGTGACGATCCCGTACGGCACCAGCACCGCGGTGCGCACGGTGCCGCGGCCGAAGATCGTGCGGTGCATCACCAGCGCGAGCGCCAGGCCGAGCGCCAGCTCGACGGCCACCGACACCACGGTGATCAGCACCGTGACGCCGAGCGCCTGCCACCAGAAGGGGGAGGCCAGCACCGCGCCGTAGTTGGCGAGGCCGACCCAGTGCGCCTGCTCGGGGAAGCGCAGGTCGTAGCGGTGCAGGGAGAGGTAGACGGCGTAGACGATCGGGTACGCGGTGACGGCCAGCATCACGATCACCGCGGGGGCGCACAGCAGCAGGCCCAGCCTGCGCTCCTGGCGGGCGCCGCGCGACGGCCCGGCCGGTTTCGGCGGGGCCGCGGCGGCTTCGGTGGACGGTGTCACGGGATCAGCCCCTTCGAGCCGAGGGCGTCCTGGATCTGCCCGTGGAGGTCGGCCACGTTCTGCTCCGGGTGGATGTCGGCGGGCGGGGAGAGGGTGTGCGAGACGGCGATGGAGACGTTCTGGTAGGCCGGGGTCTGCGGCCGCACGCTGGCGGAGTCGAGGGCGGCCAGCACGTCGGCGGCGAACGGGTAGCTGGCGGTGAGCTCGGCCGTCCCGTACAGGCTCCGCAGCGAGGGCGGGAGGCCGCCCTTCAGCGCGTTGGTGAGCTGGTTGTCCCGGTCGCGCAGGCACAGGGTGGCCTCGGCGGCGAGGTCGGGGTGCCGGCTGTAGGCGCCCACCGCGAGGTCGATCCCGCCGATGGTCACGCTGGCCGGGCGGTCGGCGGTCACCCCGGGGTACGGGGCCCAGCGGAAGTGCGGGAACAGCTCCGGCCGGTTGGCCTTCATCGAGGGGTAGACGAAGGGGTAGTTGAGTTCGAACGCGGCCGTGCCGGACTCCATGGCGAGCCGGTTCTGGTCCTCCATCTGGTTGGGCAGCGAGGGGTCGGCGGCCTCCGAGACCGCCAGGTCCCGCATCACCCCGGCGGCCGTGACGGCGGGCGCCCCGAGCGAGGGCGCCTGCGCGTCGGGGGTGAGGATCGAGCCGCCCGCGCTGGTGACCAGCGTGTTGAACCAGACCGTCAGGCCCTCGTACTGGGCACCCTGGATCTCCACGAAGTGCGGCTTGCCCTCGCGGGCCAGCTCCTGCGCCCGGGAGAGCATCTCCGCCCAGGTCCTGGGCGGGGTCGGCACCAGGTCGTCGCGGTACCAGAGCAGCTGGGTGTTGGAGTTGTACGGCACCGCGTACAACCGGTCCCGCCAGGTCGCGGTCCGCACCGCCGCGTCGAGGGTGTCGGCGGTGGCCTGCTCGCGCATCGCCCCGGTCCACTCGCGGATCCAGCCGGCCTCGGCGAACTCGGCGGGCCAGGTGACGTCCAGGCCGAGGATGTCCACGCCGGCGTCGTGCGCCGCCATCCGGCGCACCAGCTGCTGGCGCTGGCCGTCCGCGCCCCGGGGCAGCTTGTTGTAGCGGACGGTGTAGCGGCCGCCGGACTGCTGCCCGCAGCGGTCGGCGGCCTGCTGGAGGGCACCCGAGTCGTCCGGGAAGTTGTACCAGTTCAGGGTGACGGGGCCGCCGTCCCCGCCGCCCCCGCAGCCCAGCAGGGCGGAGGCGAGCACGGCCAGTCCGGCGGCTGCGCTCGTCCATCGCGAGCGGACATCGGGGACCCTCGGCATCGTTCTCCCGGGCTGGGACGGAGCGGCCCGGCCGACCCTAGCCCGGCGCCCCCTCCGGGCCCGGGCGGGCCGCGCCGCCGGTCGGACGGCCGACCAGCCGGACGGCCGAACCGGGGCCACCGGAGCGCCACCCGGTCACCCTCCGTACCGCGAGCCGCTTCCGGGAGGCGCCCGCCGGGACCGGCGCGGATACTGGGGCCGCACCGGAACTGAGGAGCACGCCGTGACCGGACACGTCGTCGTCGGATTCGACGGCTCACCCGAAAGCCTGGCCGCCGCCGCGTGGGCCGCCCGCGAGGCGCAGCGCCGCGGCCTGCGTCTGGACGTCCTCCAGGCCTGGCCCCGGCCGAAGCACCTCGCACCCGGGAGCGAACGGGGCGACCGCCCCGCACTGGCGCAACTGGCCGAACGCGAGGGCGAGTTGCGGGCGCTGGCACCCGAGGTGGCGGTCTCCGCCACCTCGGTGGCCGCCGACCCCGTCGAGGCGCTGGAGGCCGCCGCGCAGGGTGCCGCCCTGCTGGTGCTCGGCTCGCACGGGCTGGGCACCCTGCGCGGGTTCCTGGTCGGCTCGGTGAGCCAGGAGGTGCTGCGGCGGGCGGCCTGCCCGGTGGTGCTGGTGCGGGCCGGCGGGGACGAACCGGCCGGCGCGGTGACGGTCGGCCTGGACCTGGCGCACCCGGCGGACGAGGTGCTGGCCTTCGCCTTCGAGGCCGCCGCGCTCCGCTCGGCGCTGCTGCGGGTGATCCACGTCTGGTCCCCGCCGGCCGGCACCGAGTACATGTCCTACGGGGCGATCGGCGGGCTGGAGGGCGAGGTCTCCGGCGTGGAGCGCAGCGGGCTCGCGCAGGCCCTGGAGCCCTGGCGGGCCCGGCACCCCGAGGTGGCGGTGACCACCGACCTGATCCGCGGCAAGGCCGCCGTCGAACTGGTGGACGCGGCCGCGGCGGCCCGGCTGCTGGTCGTCGGCCGCCGCGTCCGGCGGATGCCGCTGCGCCATCACCACCTCGGCCCGGTGGCGCACGCCGCGATCCACCACGTGCACTGCCCGGTCGCGGTCGTCCCGTACGGCTGACCAGGGTGCCGGACGCGCTACAGTCCGGTCCCATGAGTGAGTCCGTACGCCCGCCCTTCGGGAACTTCGCCACCACCGCGGCCGCGCTGGAGGTCTGCGCGGACCTCGCCGCGCCCGTCGCCGACGCGCTGAAGAACTGGGGCGCGCCCGGGGCGGCCGCCTCGGTGCTCTACGTGGACAGCGATCCGGAACAGGCGGACACCGCCGTCTTCTGCACGGCCTACGACGTGCCGCCGGAACTCTCCGCCAACTGCGTGGTGGTCGCCGCCAAACGCGCCGGGGAGGTGACGCTGGCCGCGTGCCTGGCCCTGGCGACCACCCGGGTGGACGTGAACAAGGCGGTGCGCACCCACCTGGGGGCGCGCAAGGCGTCCTTCGCGCCGATGGACACCGCGGTCGAGCTGACCGGCATGGAGTACGGCGGCATCACCCCCGTCGGTCTGCCCGGCGACTGGCCACTGCTGATCGACGAGGCGGTGGCCGCGGCCCCGTACGTCCTGGTCGGCAGCGGCCGGCGCCGGGGCAAGCTCATCCTGCCCGGGTGGGCCCTGGCGAAGCTGCCGGGCGCCCAGGTGCTGCCGGGCCTGGCCGGCTGACCGGACCGGCGGCCGGGACCGTCACCGGGCCCGGGCGGGGCGGGCGCTGAGAGCGACCGGGCAGACCACCGGGGTGCCGTGCACCGGGTCGGTGAGGATCGCGCTCTCCACCCCGTACAGCTCGCGCACCAGCTCGGGGGTGACGATGTCGCGCGGCGCGCCCTGGGCGGCCACCCGGCCGTCCCGCATGGCCACCATGTGGTCGGCGTAGCGGCAGGCGGTGGTGAGGTCGTGCAGGACGAGGACGACGGTGCGGCCGCGCCCGGTCAGGCCGCGCACCATCTCCAGCACCTCCAGGGCGTGGCCCATGTCCAGCGCCGAGGTGGGTTCGTCCAGCATCAGGATGTCGGTGTCCTGGGCGACGGCCATGGCGATCCAGGCGCGTTGGCGCTGGCCGCCGGAGAGGGTGTCCAGCGGGCGGTCGGCCAGCTCGTGCAGGTCGGCGGCGGTGAGCGCGTGCTCCACCGCCTCGGCGTCGGCGGCGGACCACTGCCGCAGCAGGCCCTGGTGCGGCTGGCGGCCGTAGCGGACCAGGTCACGCACGGTCAGCCCGTCCGGGGCGGTGGCGGACTGCGGCAGCAGGCCGATGATCCGGGCGATCGCGCGGGTGGGCAGCGAGGTCAGCGGCTTGCCGTCGAGCAGCACCGCGCCGGAGCGCGGGGCGATGGTCCGGGCGAGGCCGCCGAGCAGGGTGGACTTGCCGCAGCCGTTCGGGCCGACGATGACGGTGACCTGCTGCTGCGGCAGTTCGAGGTCGAGCTCGCGCACCACGATGGTGCGGTCGTGGCCGAGACTGAGCGCACTGGTCGTCAGCCGGTGCGCGTCGGCGGCGGTCGCGGTGCGGTGCGCGTCGGCAGCGGTGCGGGCGGTCATGCGGTCCTCCGGGGACGGGTGGTGAGCAGCAGCCAGAGCAGGTAGGGGCCGCCCACGACAGCGGTGACCAGGCCGGCCGGCACCTCCAGCGGCGACAGGACGGTGCGGCCGATCAGGTCGGCGAGCAGGGTGAAGACGGCTCCGGCGGCGGCCGAGGTGAGCACCGGCACGCAACGCGGTCCGGCGATCCGGCGGGCGGCCTCGGGCGCGGCGAGCGCGATCATGCCGAGCGGTCCGGCGACGGCCACCGCCAGGCCCGCGCAGACCACGGCGACCACCAGGACGCCGGCCCGCAGGCCGCGCACCCGCACGCCCAGCCCGGTGGCGACGGCGTCGGAGAAGCGCAGCAGCGACAGCCGGCGGCCGAGCAGCACGGCGGCGGGCAGGCAGACCAGCAGGCCGAGCCGGAGGTGGCCGACGGCGTCGGCGTCCCGGCTGTTGAGGGTGCCGACCGTCCAGGCGTAGGCGGAGTTGGCGGCGTCGATGGCGGCGCGGGAGAGCATCAGGTTGGTCACCGCGCCGAAGACCGCGCCGATGCCGAGGCCGACCACCAGGAAGCGGTAGCCGTTGCGGCCGGCCCCGCCACCGAGGGCGAAGGCGAGCGAGGCGGCGGTGGCGGCGCCCACCAGGGCGGCGGCGGAGGGCAGCAGCTGGGTGGCGACGCCGGTGACGGAGGCGACCGCGAAGGCGGTGGCGCCCTCGTTGAAGCCGACGGTGTCCGGGGTGGCCAGCCGGTTCTGGGCGAGGGTCTGCATCAGGCAGCCCGCGACGCCGAGGGCGGCGCCGACGGCGAGTGCGGCCTCGACGCGGGGCAGCCGCAGCTTCTCCACCAGCAGCACGTCGCGCGCGGTGCCGTCGCCGAAGGCGGCGCGCAGGGCGGTCACCGGGTCGAGGTCGGTCTCGCCGACCGCCAGGCAGACGGCGGTCACCGCGACCACGACGAGCAGCAGGGCGGTGCAGCCGAGCAGCGGCCGGACCGGGACGAGCACCGAACGGCCGCCCAGGGCGAGCAGCCGGGTGCCGGGCGGTACGGGCGGCGCCGGCCGCCGGGTCGCGGCCGAGGGGCTGTCAGGGCTCGGCGCGTTCTTCACGGCGGCGGTGTTCACAGGGGCCTTCACAGCGCGGGCATTCTGTGCGAGCGGACGACGGCGACCAGGACGGGGGCGCCGCACAGGGCGGTCATCACCCCGAGCGGCATCTCGTACGGGCGGGCGACCAGCCGGGAGGCCACGTCGGCGAGCAGCACGACGGCCGGCCCGAGCAGCGCGGACACCACGAGCAGCCGGCGCAGGTCCGGGCCGACCAGGGCCCGGGCGGCGAACGGCACCACCAGGCCGACGAAGGAGACCGGTCCGGCGATCGCGGTGGCGGCGCCGACCAGCAGCGCGACGGCGGTCACCGCGAGGGCGCGGGCCCGGCGGGGCTTGTGGCCGAGGCCGGTGGCGACGTCGTCGCCGAGGCTGAGCGCGGTCAGCGCCGGGCCGGAGAGCAGCGCCAGCACCAGACCGAGCAGCAGGACCGGCAGCACGGCCGACAGTTGCTCGGTGCCGCGGCCGGCGACCGAGCCGATGGTCCAGAACCGGATCTCGTCGGCGGCCCGGGCGTCGGACAGCAGCAGGACGGAGGAGCCGGCGTTCATCAGCCCGCTCAGCGCCGCGCCGGCGAGCACCAGCCGGACGGGGTCGTCGCCGGTGCCGCGCAGCCGGGCCGCGCCGAGCGCCAGCAGGCAGCCGGCGGCGGCGCCCAGGACGGCGACGTACGGGCCGACACTGGCGGCACTGGCGCCGAGCACGATCGCGATCACGACGGCGAAGGACGCGCCGGTGCTGACGCCGAGCAGGCCGGGCTCGGCCAGCGGGTTGCGGGCGGCGGCCTGCAGCACGGTGCCGGCCACGCCGAGCGCCAGTCCGACCGCGAGGGCCACGGCGGTCCGCGGGACGCGCAGGTGGAACACGGTGAACCGGGAGTCGGAGTCCCCGTCACCGAGCAGCGTGGCGAGTGCCCGTGACGGTCCCACATCGCCCGCGCCGAGCAGCAGGCTCGCCAGCACGGCGGCCAGCAGTATCGCGCCGGCGGGCAGCAGTCCGCGCAGCAGGAGTGATCGGAATGTCACACCGGGCCTCCCCGTCAGGGCCTTACGTATGGTTAGGCTAACCTCAGAAAAACGGTTCGTCCGTAAACTACCATTGCTCGGAGAACACCCATGCTTGGCTCCCGCTTTACCAAGACCCTGCTCGGCGCGGCCGTCCTCGGCACCCTCTCCCTGGGCCTGACCGCGTGCGGCTCCTCGGGGTCCGGCAGCTCCGCGGGTGACTCCGGCTCCTCGTCCACCACCGCCGCGAAGGACGGCAGGCGCAGCATCGACACCGCCTTCGGCGCCGTGGAGGTCCCGGCCGAGGCCAAGCGGGTCGTCGCCCTCGGCGACACCTCGCTGGACACCGCCCTCTCGCTCGGCATCACCCCCGTGGGCACCAGCTCCAGCCGCGGCGGCACCACCGCCCCCGCCTACCTGAAGGCCGACGGCATCCCGCTGGTGGCCACGGTCAGGGAGCCCAACATCGAGGCCGTCCTGAAGGCCGCCCCCGATCTCATCCTGGCCTCCTCGGGCATCGAGAAGTCCCAGTACGAGAAGCTCGCGGCGGTGGCCCCGACCGTCGTCCCCAAGGCCGGCGACTGGCGCTCGGTGCTCGCCGTGTACGGTGACGCGCTCGGCCACAAGGACGACCTGACGGCCAAGCTGGACGCCCTGGACAAGCGCGCCGCCAAGGCCGGTGAGGGCAGGACCGGCAGCGCCGTGGTGATGCGCTGGATGCCCAACGGGCCGATCGTGATGAACACCACCAACATGCCCGGCGACCTGCTGAAGAAGGCCGGCGCCGGCACCATGCCGATCGCCGACGGCCTGGGCGCCCAGCCCCACTCGGACCCGCTGTCCCTGGAGAACCTCAACAAGGCCGACGCGGACCGGGTGTTCGTCGCCACCCTGAACGCCGAGGGCGAGAAGGCCCTGGAGACCGCCCGCAAGCAGGAGGCCTTCACCCGCCTCAAGGCCGTCGGCAGCAACCAGCTCATGGGCGTCGACGGCCAGGTGTGGAGCAGCAGCTCGGGCCCGATCGCGGCGGAGAAGGTCGTCGAGGACATCGAGAAGTCCTTCGGCGCGAAGTAGTCGCGCCCATCGCGAAATCCCCCCGTCGCAGCAATTCCGAAGGACCGTCACCGGAGTGGATTCGGTGACGGTCCTTCGGGCCGTTCCGGGGCATCAGGACTACCGGGCCCCCGCACAGCCGTCGGGGTGGCCGTCACGCCTCCAGGATCAGCTGCAGGAGTTCGCGCAGGGACTCGCGCTGGGAGGCACTGAGCCGGGCCAGGGGATCGCCGGCGAAGGGCATGCGGGCGCGCAGATCGGCAGCGACGTCGCGGCCGGCGGCAGTGGCGGCGACGTGCTTGACGCGGCGGTCGCCGGGATCGACGCTGCGCTCGACCAGGCCTCGGGACTCCAGGCGGTCGATGATCACGGTCACGTTGGACGGCTCCGCGTGCAGCCGCTCGGCGATGCGACGCGTCGGGACCGGGGCCTCGGCGGCGAGCAGCGCCTTGGCCTGTAGCGGGGTCAGGTCGTGGACCGCTGCGGCAGCCTCGGACTCCTGGCCGTAGCGGCGGTTGATGGCCGCGAAGAGTCCGACGATCTCCTTGGCGAGGTCATCCGATGGGTGGGGCATGACCACCAGGATATCCAGGTGCTTGACAAAGTGAAATATCGGGCCGCATAGTTATGGATCATATTGGTTATGATCCATAAGCATCTGAGGGCAGCGACATGAGCGACAAGACCGTCCTGATCACCGGCACCTCCTCCGGCATCGGCCTGGCCACCGCCGTCGCCGCCGCGCGCGGCGGCTGGCAGGTGATCGCCACCATGCGGAACACCGCGAAGGCCGGCGCGCTGCTGGCGGCGGCGGAGGGGGCCGGGGTCACCGTCGACGTCCGGACGCTGGACGTGACCGACCCGGCGTCCGTCGAGGCCTGCCTGGCCGGCCTCGACCGGCTGGACGCACTGGTCAACAACGCCGGTGCGGGCCACGTCGGCACCCTGGAGCAGGAGAGTGTGGACGACGTCCGCGCCGTCATGGAGGTCAACTTCTTCGGGGTCCTGCACGTCACGAAGGCCGCCCTGCCCCTGCTGCGAGCGAGCAAGGGCCGGGTGCTGACCGTCACCAGCGTCGGCGGTGTGGTCGGCCAGCCCTTCAACGAGGCGTACTGCGCCGCCAAGTTCGCGGTGGAAGGCTTCATGGAGTCCCTCGCACCGGTCGCGGCCACGGCCGGCGTGTCCGTCGGCGTCGTCGAACCGGGCGCGGTGGCGAGCGAGTTCGTCAGCAACGTGGGCCTCGCGGACGACGCACCGGAACAGGCCGGGCCGTACGCGCCGGCCCTGTCCGCCTACCTGGACCGCACCCGTGGCGCCTTCGCCGGCGCGCAGGCGCCCCAGGACGTCGCCGCCCGGATCCTCGACCAGCTCACCGCCGAACGCCCCGCCTTCCGGCTGCTCACCTCCGACGCCGCCCGGGCCTTCGCCGGAACGAAGCTCAAGGACCTCGACGGCTCGGCCGTGCAGAGCCTGACCGCCGGCTGGGTCGCCTAGCGGTTCTGTCCCGTGAGGTCGGGGGCGCGGCAGGCGGGATTCGCAGGTCCGCAGGCTCCGCAGACGCGCCACGTGCGAAGGCCATGCAGCGTCCGGCGGCGGCCTCGACGATGAACGCGGCGGGGCCGGCCACCGACCGCCCGATCCCGTCGGGACGGGCGCCTCAGCCCAGGAGCTTCGCGACCACCCGGTCGAGCGCGCGGATGTCCTCCGGCGGCAGCGCGAGCAACGCGTCCGGCGGGGTGGTGAGGATCCCCGTGGCGAGCGCGGCCTTCGCCTCGCCCTCCTCGGTGAGGTGGACCAGCTTGGAGCGCCGGTCGGCCGGGTTGGTGATGCGTTCGGCGAGGCCGCGCCGCACCAGGTCGTCCACGATGACGCTGGTGTACGGCGGGTCGGCGCCCAGCCGCTCGGCCAGCTCCCGCAGGGTGATCGGGCCTGCGGCGAGCCGGCGCAGCGCCCTGACCCGGCTGAAGCTCATGCCGAGGGCTTCGGCGACGGTCTTGCGGCGGTCGTAGCGCTCCAGCACCAGCGCGTACATCCCCTGCCAGGCCCGGGCCGCCGTCGCGGCGTCCGTCCCGCTCCCCGCGGGGTGCCCGCCGGTGTCGAGGCGCTCCATCAGGCGTCCACCGTCTCCTTCGTCTCCGTGCTTTCCTCGGCCGCCTCCTCGGCGGCGAGCCGCTGCGCCGTGCGCTCGGCCGTCGCCCGGGCCCAGCGGCCGGAAGTGAGCGTACCGGTGACCAGCACGGCGGCACCGCAGCCGGCGATGATCCACCACGCCGTCCGTGCCGCCCCGGTGAAGGCCGCCGGGTCCGCCTGGGCCGCCCCGGCCATCAGGGCACCGGTCACCGCGACGCCCAGCGACTGGCCGACCTGCCGGCTGGTGGAGGCGACGGCTGCGGCCACCCCGGCCTGCGAGCGGGGCATTCCGGAGACGGCGGTGTTGGTGATGGGCGCGTTGACCAGACCGAAGCCGGTGCCGAAGAGCAGGAAGGCGAGGACCAGCAGACCGGTCGGCAGGTGCTCGGAGTAGCCGACCGCCTGGAGCACGGCGCTCGCGGTCAGCGCCGTCCCGGCCAGCAGCAGCGGCGTGCGCGGCCCGCGGGTGGCCACCATCCGGCCGGACAGCGGCGCGGTGAGCAGCGACATGACCGCCATCGGCAGCATGAACAGCCCGGCGTGCAGCGGGTCGAGCCCGCGGACGTCCTGGAGGTACAGGGAGCTGACGAACAGGAAGCCGCCGAGGCCGGCGAAGGCGGCGACCGCGATCACGGTGGCGCCCGAGAAGGGGGCGGAGCGGAAGAACCGCAGGTCGATCAGCGGGTCGGTGCGCCGGGGTTCGTACCACAGCAGGCCCAGCAGCGCGCCCAGCGCTGCCGCCGTGCAGCCGAGCGCCAGGGGCGAGGTCCAGCCGCGCTCCGGCGACTCGATGATCGCGTAGGTGAGGGCGGCGAGCAGCACGACGACCAGCAGTTGGCCGACCGGGTCCACCCGGCGGGTGCGGGCCGCCCGCGACTCCGGCACGTAGCGGCCGGTGAGGAAGAGCGCGGCCAGGCCGATCGGGACGTTGATCCAGAAGATCGCCCGCCAGCCGGCCGACTCCACCAGCGCGCCGCCGATGATCGGTCCGGCGGCCATGCTGATGCCCACCACGCCGCTCCAGACGCCGATCGCGCGGGCGCGCTGCCGGGAGTCCGTGAAGGTGTTGCTGATGATCGACATGGCGACAGGGTTCAGCATCGATCCGCCGACCGCCTGGAGCATCCGCGCGGCGATCAGCCAGCCGAGCCCTGGGGCCAGGCTGCACAGCAGGGAGGCCGCGGTGAAGACCACCAGCCCGATCCGGAACACCCGGCGGCGGCCGATCCGGTCGGCGGTCGAACCGGAGAGCATCAGCAGGCTCGCCAGCAGCAGGGTGTAGGCGTCGACCGTCCATTGCAGCCCGGACACCGAGGTGTCCAGGTCGCGCCGGACGGCGGGCAGGGCCACGTTCAGGATGGTGTTGTCGAGGCTGACGATCAGCAGGCTCATGCAACAGATGGCGAGCACGAGCCAGGGCCGCGGTCGGGCGGCATCGGGCATGACGAACGCTCCACGGTTACTTGTGTTGTTGTAATTATTGTGAGCATATAACTAACTCGACGGGCGACTCCACCCCCGGCCGGCCCCGGACGGCAGAACGGCCGCGCCCCGCCGATC
>NZ_JBHVFE010000048.1:0-30353 GCF_042801945.1 Kitasatospora sp. NPDC057542 | reverse complement strand
GTACCCGGCGACCTCGTCCAGGCCGTGGCCGCGCAGCGGGACGAGGAAGCTGCGTTCGAACACCACCACGGCCTCGCCGGTGGACTTCGTCCCGGTGGTGCGGCAGCGCACGATGCCCTGCCCGGTGCGGCTCTTGGACAGCCGCTTGGCCAGGGTCTCGGTCTCCGCGTAGAGGGTGTCGCCGGCGAACACCGGGTGGGTCATCCGGATGTTCTCCCAGCCCAGGTTGGCGATGGTGCGCCCGCTCGTCGAGCGGGCGGTCATCCCGCCGACGATGCTGAGCGTCACCAGGCTGGAGACGATCGGCTTCCCCCACGGGGTGTGCTCGCTGTAGGCGGCGTCGATGTGCAGGGGGGCGTCGTTCATGCTCAGCATGCTCATCAGCACGTTGTCGAGCTCGGTGACGGTCCGGCCTGGGCGGTGCTCGACCACCTCGCCGACCTCGAACTCCTCGTAGTAGCGCCCGACCACCTCGCGGTAGCGGCGCTCGCCGATCCGCCGGTAGCCGGTGGGTTCGGTTGCGTCCATCGCGGCTGCTCCCAGGTCCTAGAGGTCGGCGGTGAGTTCCTTGACGTGGCCGGCGAAGTCGCGGATCAGCCGCTCGTCCATGTCGGCGCGCATCATCAGCCGGAGCCCGGCCTCGCCCTTGGGCACGATCGGGAAGAACACCGCCGAGCTGTAGTAGCCGCGTTCGAAGAGCTGGGCGGAGAGCTTGACCGCGCGCTCGGCGTCCCCGACGTCGACCCGGCGCACCGGCAGGCCGTTGCCCGCGAAGGTGGTCGGCAGCAGCTCGTCGAAGAGGTCGATGTTGCGGTTCAGCTTGGCCTGCAGGTCGGCCAGTTCGGGGGAGCGGTGGATGGCGGCGCTGCCCAGCGAGGCGCCGACCAGCGGCAGGGCGACGTTCTGTGACCACCCGACCGGGCCGGCGTGGCGGTGCAGGAACTCGAACTGCTCGCGGTTGCCGAGCATCGCGACGCCGCCGCCGGTGCCGAAGCCCTTGCCGAGGCTCGCGACGATGACGGTCAGCGGGTTCATCTCCAGCCGGGAGCGGACGAAGCCCTCGCCGCGCTCGCCCATGATGGACAGCGAGTGGGAGTCGTCGATGTAGAGGAACAGCCCGTAGCGGTCCTGGAGTTCGAGCAGCCCGTCGAGGGCCGCCGCGCCGCCCATCGAGTACGCGCCGTCGGCCACGTAGGCGACCCGCGGGTACGTGCGGCAGATGTCCTCCAGGAAGTTCAGGTCGTTGTGCGGGCACGTCAGCACCAGCGACTCGTCGGCGCAGATCGGCTTCACGTACGCCATGCAGAAGTGGCAGAAGCGGTCGAAGACCATCACCCGGGGCCCGCCGCCGCCCTGACAGGTGCCGTCCAGGTGGCCGGAGGCGATCAGCGGCAGGATGCCGGCGGTGAGCGCGGTGCAGGACGCTCCGGGCAGGATGTGCGCGCCGAACAGCTCGCCCAGCTCCTCCTCCAGGCGCACCAGCAGGTTGTGCCGGATCCGGGTGGTGGAGGTGACCAGCCAGGTGCTGCGGGACTCGGCCAGCGCGTCGACCGCGGCGGCCGCGACCGAGGGGTGGTTGTTCAGGCCCAGGTACGCGCAGGAGACCATGTTGGCGAACTCGTGGCCGGTCTCGCGGACGATCAGCCGGTTGTTGGACTCCGAGTCCACCGTGATGCCGATCAGACCGTTGGCGGCGGCCGCCTGCCAGACCGGGTCGGCGGTGGCCAGCATGGCTTCGGCGTTGCGGTACCGGCGCGGGCCGAGGATGGATTCTTCGGTCATCGTCACTTCTCCGTCGCGTGGTTCGGGGTGTCGGTGGGCGCGTGGTCCTGCGGGTGGTGCTGTGGCTGGTGCTGCGAGTGGTGCGAGCCGTCGGGCCGGGGCAGGTCGAACTGCTCGATCAGACGCTGCGAGGCCTCGAAGAACGGCATGCCGACCATCACCCCGTCCACCACGGTGACCGAGCGGCCGTTCTCCAGACCCGCCGCGACCACCCGGCGGGCGCGCGCCAGCAGCTCCTCGTCCGGGCTGAACGTGTCGTTGATCAGCGCGAGTTGGCGCGGATGGACGGCGATCTTGCCGCTGAACCCGAAGTCCCGGGCGAGCCCCGCCTCCCGGCGCAGCCCGGCGAGGTCGGCGACTTCGAAGAACGGCGCGTCCATCGCCTCCACCCCCATGGCGCGGGCACTGTTGACCACCCGGGCGCGGGCGTGGGCCAGGGCCTCCCAGGAGAGCCGGGCGCCGACCGCGAAGGCGTAGTCGGCCGAGCCGAAGACCAGCCCGCGCAACCGGTGCCCGGCGGCCGCGATGGCGGGTGCGTGCTCGATGCCCAGCGGAGTCTCCACGACGGCCAGGAACTCCGTCTCCGGGCAGTCCGCACCGAGCGCGCCGGCGGCGATCTCGATGTCCCGGGGCGACTCGGCCATCGGGATGAGCACCAGGTCCGGCTTGACGCGGTACCGGGTGATGGCGATCAGGTCACGCAGACCGTCCGGTCCGGAAAGGGTGTTGATGCGCACCGCGCTGCGCGCGAGCTTGGTGGACGGGAGCGCGAAGAACTCCTCGGCGAGCCGACGAGCCTCCTCCTTGCGGGCGGGTGGGACCGAATCCTCCAGATCGACCATGGCGATGTCGGCCCCGGACTGGTGGCTCTTGGTGTACCGCTCCACCGCCATCGCGGGTGTGGACAGGAGGGAACGGCAGTACCGCGTGAACTTCATGGATATCTCCGAAGTCAGCGAAGGCTGCGGGTTCCGGTTCTATCCCACCGGCTTTGTTCGGCGCCGTGCGACTGGACATTGAACATCAACTCGGAACAACCGACCCGCATGCACCATTGTTTGACGCCAGCGGTGTTGTGCATGATGAATCACCGGGGGGGATCGACACGAGGCGCGCGCGGCGCGTGTGGCGCGTGGGTACTCAGGGATTTCAGGACACCGCTTCAAGGGAGAAGGGGGCCGTAGTGCCTCGTCGGGAAAGTCCACTGGACCCCGGGGACGGGCCGCTGCTGAGCTTCGCGGGTGATCTGCGGGCCCTGCGGGAGCGCGCCGGACGTCCGCCGTACCGTCAACTCGCCCTCCGGGCGCACTGTTCGGCGGCCAGTCTGTCGGTGGCAGCGGGCGGCCGGCGGCTGCCCAGCCTCGCCGTGACTCTCGCCTACGTGCAGGCCTGCGGCGGGGACGTGCGGGAGTGGCGGCACCGCTGGCAGCTGCTCGCCGCCGAACTGGCCGCCGACACCGCCGCCCGGCGGTGCGCCCAGGACGCCGGACGGGCCCCTTACCCCGGTGCGGCGGCGTTCGAGGCGGCCGACGCCGAGCGGTTCTTCGGCCGCGAGGCGCTGCTGGACCGGCTGGCCGCCCTGCTGGCCGAACGGCGGCTGGTGATTCTCTCCGGGCCGTCCGGGGCAGGAAAGTCCTCGCTGGTCAGGGCCGGTCTGCTGGCCCGGCTCGGCGGGCCTCCCGGCGCCGGTGCGGCTACCGGGGGGAGAACCGAGGCCGGGGGCGGATCGGGCCGTCCCCCGGCCGACGGCGGCGTCCCGGTGGCGCTGCTGACTCCCGGTGAACGACCGATGGAGGCGTACGCGCTCGCGCTCGCCCGGCTCGGGCAGCGAGTCGGGGAGGCGGCGCGAGGTGTCTTCGGACCGCCGGCCGGAGATCCGGTGCTGGTGGTGGACCAGGGCGAGCAACTGCGCACCCGCTGCCGGGACGCCGCGGAGCGGGCGCGCTTCCTGGACGCGCTGGTGGCGACCGCCACGGGCGCTCCGGGCGAGGCACCGGACGGGCTGCCGGTGGCGGCGCCGGCCCGGTGCCGGGTGGTGCTGGTGCTCCGCTCGGACCAGTGCGGGCCGCTGTTCGCCGAGCACCAGGGGCTGGCCGAGGCCGGCCGGCACGCGGTGCTGTCGGTGGGTCGTCCGGCACCGGACGAGCTGCGGCGGGCGATCACCGAGCCGGCGTTACGGTCCGGCTGCACCGTCGAGGGTGCCCTGCTGGCCGTCCTCATCTCGACCGCCGCGCAACAGCCGGGCGCGCTCCCGCTGGTGTCCGCGGCCCTGCTGGAGACCTGGCGACGGCGCAGCGGCAACGCGCTCACCCTGGCGGGGTTCCAGGCCACCGGAGGCTTCGAGGGCGCGCTGGCCCGGACGGCGGAGACGCTGTACAACGGGCTGGAGGCGTCCGATCAGGCGCTGGTGCAGGCGGTGTTCCTGCGGCTCGGCGGGGAGTTGCCCGGTGCCGGCGAGGACGCCGCCGGTGGCGCGACGGCCCTGGGCGACGGGCTGACGCCCGGTGGCGAGCCGGTGCCGGGCGACTACCTGGGGGCGGGGAGCGACGAGGGCACCCGCAAGCCGGTCCGGCGGGCCGAGTTCGACGACCCCGGCGTACCCGAGGTGATGGAACGGCTGGTCCGGGCACGGCTCGTGACGGTGGACCGGGACACCGTCGAGCTGTCCCACCACGCGCTGCCGCAGGCCTGGCCCAGGCTGCGCGGGTGGCTGGCGGACGGGCGAGAGGCGCTGGGGGAACAGCGCAGGCTCACCGCGGCCGCGCGGGGCTGGGCAGTCGGCGACCGGGACCCGGAACTGCTGTACCGGGGCGTCCGGTTGGAGCAGCTCATGCGGCAGGTGGCGGCCGGCGAGCTGGCCGCGGCCGGGATCGAGCGGGCCTTCCTGGCGGCGTCGGCCCGGGCGGCCGTCGCCGACCGGCGCCGGGCGCAGCGCCAGAACCTCGCGGTGGCCGGGGTCGCCGCGGCGGGTGGGGCGCTGCTGGCCCTGGCGGGCGGGAGCCGGATCCGTCGGGCCTGGCGGTGGTGAGCGCCGGGCCACGGCGCGAAGGGGCGGCGGCCGGTCGCGCCGGTGCCTCGTCCAGGCCCTCGCCCGGGTATTGATCAGCATCGGAACAAGGGAGTCGAACAACGCGCGGATCGACCGGCGGTTCACCACGGCGGCGCATTCGACGCCGATCACGGTCCTTGCGCCGCCGTCGGTCGTCCGGGTAGCTTGACCGTCGATCCCGGCCCTTCGAAAAGCGAATTCGGCTGCCCGACCGGTGATTTCCCGTACGCCGTGGTCGGCCGGTGCCGGTCCGGCGATGAATCCGTTCCGATTTCCCTTGCTGTTTCCGCATGTTCATGGGGCCCCCGCTCCGCCGACGGCTCGCGATCGCTCGGTGCCGGCCCGGTCCCGTCGTCCGAGGTGCGGTTCGAAGCCGTCGCATTCGCCGCCCTGTCCGCGTTTCCCTTAACCCGTGTCAAGGGGGAGTCATGTCCGATTCGGCCCGTCCGGTGCACAGCTGGGACGAGTTCACCACCCTGCGGGAGGTCGTGGTCGGGACCGCCGCCGGCGCCCGGCTGCCCGAGCAGACCGAACCGTCCTCCTGGCTGTCCTGCTTCCCGAAGACCAGCGCTGCCGACCTCGCCTCGATCGAGATCGGCCCCTACCCGCGGCAGGTCGTGGAGGAGACCGAGGAGGACCTGGACGCGCTGGTCGCCACCCTGCGCGGCCTCGGCGTCACCGTCCACCAGCCCGAAGCGGTCGACCACGCCGCCGAGTTCGCCTCCCCGCTCTGGAAGGCCGACGGCGGCTTCCACTCCTACTGCCCGCGGGACCTCACCCTGGTGGTCGGCGAGACCCTGATCGAGGTCGCGAGTCCGATGCGGCAGCGCTACTTCGAGGTCTTCGGGCTGCGCGGACTCTTCCAGGACTACCTGCGCCGCGGCGCGCGCTGGCTGGCCGCGCCCCGTCCGCAACTGAAGGACGAGCTCTTCGAGTTCGACGCGGACGGGCTTCCGCTGCTGGGCGAGGCCGAGCCGGTCTTCGACGCCGCGAACGTCCTGCGGCTCGGCCGGGACGTCTTCTACCAGGTCTCCCGCAGCGGGAACGAACTCGGCCTGCAGTGGCTCGAATCGACCCTCGGCCTGCTCGGCGACGGTGGCCTGCGGCTGCACCCGCTGCGCGACATCTACGGCTACACCCACATCGACAGCACCATCGCGCTGCTGCGGCCGGGGCTGGTGCTGCTCAACCCCGAGCGGATCACCCCGGAGACCGTCCCCGAGCCGCTGCGGGGCTGGGACATCCTGTGGTGCCCGCCGGCCGAGCCCTCCGGCGACACGCCCGAGCACGCGCTCAGCGAGAGCTGGATCAGCATGAACCTGCTGATGGTCTCCCCGGACACGGCGATCGTCGAGGCCGGCCAGGAGAGCCTGATCAAGCTGCTGGAGCACGCCGGGATCACCGTCCTGCCGCTCCGGCTGCGGCACTCCCGGGCGCTCGGCGGCGGTATCCACTGCGTCACCCTGGACATCCGGCGCGACGGCGGGCTGGAGGACTACCTGTCCTGACCGCACCGGCGTGGTGCGGGCGTCGGCGGTCGGCGCCGCGGTGACGGGCTGCGCCGCTCCCGCCGGGGGCCGGGACCGTCAGCCGTGCGGGACCACCAGGCCCGACTCGTAGGCAAAGACCACGAGTTGGGCCCGGTCCCGGGCGTGGAGCTTGGTCATGGCCCGGTTGACGTGGGTCTGTGCGGTCGAGGCGCGTGCCGGAGTGCCGGCCGGTCAGCCCGGTGACCAGCAGTGTCGCCGCCACACCGACGGCGATGGCCTCCGCCACACCGGCTGACCGCCCTGCGGCGCCTCCGGTCCGGGCCGGGCCTGTCAACTGTCGAAGCCGAGGCCGAAGCGGTCGAGGGTGCGCAGCCAGAGGTTGCGGTGGCCGGCGTTGGCATCGGCGCGGGTGAGGGCCCACTGGGTGATGCCGATGCCGATCGAGCGGGCGGGTTCGGGCGGGAAGGGCAGCGGCTTGCGGCGGACCATGTCCAGTGAGGTGCGCTCGGTGCGGGCGCCGGCCAGGAGGTCGAGCATCACCTCGGCCCCGAAGCGGGTGGCGCCGACGCCGAGGCCGGTGAATCCGGCGGCGTAGGCGACCCGGCCGTCGTGGGAGAGGTCGAAGAAGGCGCTGAACCGGGTGCAGGTGTCGATGGCGCCGCCCCAGGCGTGGGTGAAGCGCAGGCCTTCCAGCTGGGGGAAGGTCCGGAAGAAGTGCAGGGCGAGGGTGGCGAAGGTCTCCGGCCGCTGGTCGCGTTCGGCCCGCACCCGGCCGCGGAACTGGTGGACCACGTCGTAGCCGCCGAACAGGATGCGGTTGTCGGCGGAGAGCCGGACGTAGTGGAAGTGGTTGGCGCTGTCGGAGAAGCCCTGGCGGC
Organism: Kitasatospora sp. NPDC057542; assembly: GCF_042801945.1. Lineage (NCBI taxonomy): Bacteria > Bacillati > Actinomycetota > Actinomycetes > Kitasatosporales > Streptomycetaceae > Kitasatospora > Kitasatospora sp. NPDC057542. The sequence goes on along the minus strand of NZ_JBHVFE010000048.1, from coordinate 23,154 downwards.
CCCGCCAGCCCACCGAGGCGAGCTGCGCCTCGGTCAGCGGTTCGGTCATCAGCGCGTAGTCGTAGACCGGCACGGTGTACGGGCGGTGGCGGCGCAGCAGCGAGGGGAAGGCGTTGGTGGCGAGTGCGACGCGGCGGGCGCCGATGCGGCCGTACGGGGTGCGGACGGTGATCCCGCGCGGGGAGTCGGTCAGGCCGGTGGCGCGGGTGTGCTCGAAGATCCGCACGCCCTGGTCGAGGCAGGCCCGCTTGAGGCCCCAGGCGAGGCGGGCGGGGTTGAGCATGGCGACGCCCTCGCGGTCCCAGAGGGCGCCGAGGAAGGTGGGGGAGTCGATCTCGGCGCGGACGGCCGCGCGGTCCAGGAAGTCGAGCCGGCTGCCGTAGCGGGCGGCGAGTTCGGCGAACTCGTGCAGCCCGTCGACCTGGTAGGGCTCGGTGGCGACGACGAGGGAGCCGGTGCGCTCCCAGTCGCAGTCGATGCCGTGGCGCTTGACGGTGTCCTCCATGGCCTGGAGGTTGGCGGCGCCGAGCCGCTCCAGGGCGTCGAGTTCGTCGGGCCAGCGCTGGTGCCCGTTGGCGAGGCCGTGGGTGAGGCTGGCCTCGCAGAAGCCGCCGTTGCGGCCGGAGGCGGCCCAGCCGGTCTCCTGCGCCTCGACGAGGACGACGTCGAGCGAGGGGTCGCGCTCCTTGGCGATGAGCGCGGTCCACAGACCGCTGTAGCCGCCGCCCACCACGAGCAGATCGCAGCGTACGTCGCCGACCAGGGCGGAGGCGGGCGCGGGCCGGTCGGGGTCGTCGAGCCAGAACGGTACGGGCTGGGCGTCCTGGAGGGCGTGGACGGGATCGGCCATGGCGGTGGCTCCTTCGGTGCATGGAGGGTCTGGCCTCCGAATGCCGCCATCAGATCCCTGCACCCGGTTCAACGTCAATTCTGTTGACATAAGGCTGCTCGGCGGACGCGAGCTCGATCCGGTCCAGGATCGTGGCGGCGATCGCCTCGGCGCCCGCCTGATCGCGGGGCTCCGCGCCCGGGGCCTGCTCACCGCCCGCTTCGCGCTCAAGGTCGACTACCCGGACGTCACCGCCGGAAGCCCCGCCAAGGCCGCCCGCTGGACGAGCGTCGGCCACGGGCGCGAGGTCTGGCACGCCTACCAGCCCGTCGGCGCCGACAGCTCCGCCATTGTGCTCGGCGTCTGCGAGCACCGGTCCGGCGACGCCTGCACCGAGACCGTCCCGGACGCCGACGCCACCGCCCTGCTGCGGGACGGGCACATCTCGGTCACCCCCGTCACTGCCGACCGCACCTACGGCGTCCGTACGGTCGACCCTCAGGAGTTCAACCGGCTCCGCCACTACATCGAGCACGACGCGCCGCGCCCGTGACGCCCACTGGAGGCACAGCATGACCACCACAGGACCGCAGGACCACCCGGTCGTCCCCACCTGCCGGGGCCCGGTGCGCGGGGAGCGCCGCGCGGACGGCAGCGTCCGTTTCCTGGGCATCCCGTACGCCCAACCGCCGGTCGGCGAGCTGCGGTTCGCCGCCCCGGTGCCGCCCCGGCCGTGGACCGAGGTGCTCGACGCGACCGCCTACGGGCCGACCGCGCAGCGCCGTCCGTTCGGCGAGGTCACCACCATCCCCGAACCGACCGTCCCCGGCGCGGGAATCCTCAACCTCAACGTCTTCACCCCGGACCCCGCCCCGGCGGCCGGTCTGCCGGTGCTGGTCTGGATCCACGGCGGCGGCTTCGTCGCCGGCTGCTCGGCCAGCCCGTGGTACGACGGTGCGGCCTTCAACCGGGACGGCGTGGTCGTGGTGTCGATCGGCTACCGGCTCGGCATCGAGGGCTTCCTGCACCTGCCCGACGCCCCCGACAACCGGGGCGTGCGGGACTGGATCGCCGCGCTGGAGTGGGTCCGCGACAACGTCACGTCCTTCGGGGGCGACCCGGCCAAGGTCACCGTCGCCGGACAGTCCGCCGGCGGCGGCGCCGTCCAGACGCTGCTCGCGACGCCGGCCGCCCGAGGACTGTTCCGCGCGGCGATCTCGGCCTCCGGCGCGGTGATGCGCCCGCAGGACCGTGCCGTGGCCGAGGCCGTCAGCCGGGCCTTCGCCGAGCGCACCGGCGTACCCGCCACCGCGGCCGCCCTGCGGGACGCCACCGACACCGAACTGCTCGTATTCCAGGACGCGCTCGACGCCCCCGGCCCGGACCGCGACGAGCTGCCCCCGTTGCTCCTCGCGCCCTTCGCCGACGGCGAGTTGGTGCCCAGGCCGGTGCCGGAGGCGCTCGCCGACGCGGACGTCCCGCTGCTGCTCGGCTTCACCGCGCAGGAGTTCGCCGCCCCGACGACGGAGGAGACCCCGGCCCCGCCCCCGGAGGGCGAGCTGCTCGGCCTGCTGAGCGCGTTGGGCCTGGACGACGGCCGGGCCGCGCGCTTCCTCACCGAGCGGCCGGGCGCGGCCGGCGGCGACGCGATCACCGACTGGCTGTTCCGCGCACCGGCCCTGGCCATCGCCGAGGCCCGCGCCGAACGTGAACGACCCACCTGGCTCTACCAGTTCGACTGGTCCGGCACCGCCCCGGGCCGTGCCGGGCAGGCCTACCACTGCATCGACCTGCCGTTCGCCTTCGACCTGCTGGACGCCGAGGGCGTGGCGGCGGCCCTCGGCACCGAGCCGCCACAGACGCTGGCCGAGGCCGTCCACGGAGCCTGGGTCGCCTTCGTCCGGGACCTCGACCCGGGCGCGGCCTGGCCCGCGTACCGGGACGGTCGCGTCACCATGCGCTGGCACGCCGAACCCCGGGTGGAGCACGACCCGCTGCGCGGCATCCGGGAGATCTGGCTCTCCTGAGGGCCGTCGGCGCCGGACCGACCGGGGGATGACAGTGCTGCGTGGCAGAGTTCGCCCCATGAACATCGCTACCACCTTGCACAGTTGGGACGAGTCCGTGGCGCTCTTCGAGCGCCGCGGACTGCCCGTCTCCTCGTACGAGAACCTCTACGAGGAGGAGTACGACGTCCACTCCGGCGCCCTGTCGATCGAGGGGCACCTCGACCTCGACGCCGCACAGCCGGAGGGCACCGGCTACATCGTCGACGGCGACCTCGACGTGACCGGCGCCGTCCTCAACACCGACGACGGCTGCCCCGCGCTGATCGTGCTCGGAGACCTCCGGGCGGCCGCCGTCTACCTGGAGGGGGACGCCAAGCTGCTGGTCCGCGGCAGCGTCCACGTGGAGGCCTTCGTCGGCAACATGACCGACAAACTGGTCATGCTCCACGGCGACCTGCACGCCCGGGTCACGGTGCTGTCCGCGGAGTTCGAGCCCGACCTGATCGAGGGCACCCTGCACGGCCCCGTCCTCGCACCCGCGTACCTGGCGCCCGCCGGTGCCGAAGCACCCGCCGCTCCCGGGACGGTGCTCGTGCCCGAGGTCCTGTGCACCGGCGCCGACGACGGCGCCGACGACGTGCGCGGCTTCGACGCCCCCGGCGTCCACGGCGGCCGGCTGCTGCGCCGCATCGAGGCCGGTCTGCCCGTCACCCTCGCCGCCGGACGGGACCGTGCGAGCGACCACCCGCCCGCGTGACGCAGACTGGGGGGCGAGAATGTCTCAGACGGAGGATAAATCACATGGCCGACCGGCCCTTGACACTGATGGCAGTGCACGCCCACCCCGACGACGAGGCCACCGGGACCGGAGGTGTCCTCGCCCGCTACGCGGCGGAGGGCGTCCGCACCGTTCTCGTCACGTGTACGGACGGCAGGTGCGGTGACGGACCGGGAGGGACCAAGCCGGGCGATCCCGGGCACGACCCGGTGGCCGTCGCCGCGATACGCCGACAGGAACTGGAGGCCAGCTGCGAGGTTCTGAAGGTGAGTCACCTGGAGCTGCTGGAGTACGCCGACTCCGGGATGATGGGCTGGCCGAGCAACGACGAGCCCGGGTCGTTCTGGCACACGCCGGTGGCGGACGGCGCCGCCCGCCTCGCCGAACTGATGCGGCACTATCAGCCCGACGTGGTCGTCACCTACGACGAGAACGGGTTCTACGGCCACCCCGACCACATCCAGGCCCACCGCATCACGATGGCGGCGCTGGAGCTGACCGACCTGACGCCGAAGGTCTACTGGACGACGGCGCCGCGCTCGGCCATGCAGCGGTTCGGGGAGGCCATGCGCGAGTTCGGCGCCGACTGGGAGGAGCCGGACCCGGCGGAGGCGGCCGAGATGCCCGAGCTGTCCGAGATCGGCCTGCCCGACGAGGAGATCACCACCTGGGTGGACACCACCGCGTTCGGCGGCCGGAAGTTCGACGCCCTGGCCGCGCACGCCAGCCAGGGCGAGAACATCTTCTTCCTGAAGATGGGCAAGGAGCGGTTCACCGAACTGATGGGCGTGGAGACCTTCGTGCGGGTCAGGGACACCACCGGCGCAGCCGTCCCCGAGAACGACCTCTTCGCCGGCCTGCGCTGATCCCGGAGCAGCGGTGTGCCGGCTGCGAGGCGGGTGGGCCTCGCGGCCGGCACGGCGTGGACGTGGTGTCCCTGGGCGGATCCCGTCAGAGCAGCACGCTGGCGGCGATCGGGAGCGCCGTCTTGAGGACGCTCCAGAAGCTGTCGGCCTCGACGCCGGGGACGTCGCCCAGGGCGCCGCCGGTGCGGCCGGTGCGGTCGATTGGCGGAGCGAGCTTCGGGAGCTGCGGGGTAGGGGTCCACGCCCGGTACTCCTGGCGGACGTCTTCCACGGTCATGGTCGCTCTTCCCTTCGTGCGGGGTGGTTCCGTCGGCCGGGCGGCTCGGGGCGGACCTGCTCGGAGGCCCGGGGCGGAGCCGTCCGGGACGGCTGGTGGGAGTCAGAAAAGGCCTCCGATGATGGGGGGTGGCGGCGGCATGCAACCGGGGGTGGGGGCACCGTCACAGGCCCAGGGGCCCGGGTCCGCGAAGCTGGGGCCGTAGAATCCCCCGGGGCCGTCCATGATCTGTGTGATCGCGTTCGCGGCGGTGGCCGCGCCCTCCTTGGCGGGGTCGATCACGGTGCCGCTCGGCGGCGGGTCGCTGGTGAATCCGAGGGCCACACTCGTGGGCGGCATGGCCGACTGCAGGCTGTCGCCGATGTCGACGGTTTCCTTGATCACCTTCAGATAAGCGTCGTACCCCTTCGTGCGGTCGATCGGCTGCACCTGGGGCGGCGGCTGCTCGTACATGGTCCTGTCTCTCCTGTCCGGTGCTCCGGTGGCCGGTCGTGCGTGGCGGCGTCACCGGGCGGGGTGGCCGGCGACGGACCGGTCGGGGCCCGTCGCCGGCGCGGGGTGCCTCATCAGAGGAACCCGCCGAGCACGTCCAGGCCGCTGCTGACGAGCTTGCTCCAGTCGAACTTGTCGGCCTCGACGCCGGGGGAATCGCCCAGGGTGCCGCCGGTGCGGCCGGTGCGGTCCACCGGCGGGGCCAGCTTCGGGAGCTGCGGAGTGGGGGACCACGTCCGGTGCTCCTCACGGAATTCTTCGTTGATCATTTCTGCTCATCCCTTCTCGTGTGCCGGTTGCACTCCGTCCTTCGTCGGGTCCGCGGGGGCGGGCCGTCAGAGGGCGGCGTAGCACATGCCCCGGGCCGCGCCGGTGAGATCGGCGCAGACCGACCTGGCCGGTGCGACGCCCGGGTCGCCGGGCAGTCGGCCGGCTTCGTCCCGGCCGTCCCTGCGGACCGGTGGGGCGAGGACCGGCAGCCTGGGCGTGATCCTGGGGAGCGCTGCGGGGGTTTTCATGATCGGCCTCCTCCTGGCGGGTGGCGTGGGGTCGTCCCGGCGGCGCCGGGAGCTCAGGACTCGAGGAACTGGTGGGGCGGTGCCAGGGGCACGGGGAACTCGTCGCTGACGTCGACAGTGAACAGCATGATGACCCGCGCGCGCCGGTCGTTCTCGGGGTCGAAGAAGGTCACCTTCACGTCCTGGCAGTCCGATCCCATGCGGCAGTACGGGCTCTTCGCGACGGAGATGGAGTCGATGCAGTAGAGGGAGATCGGGCTGCCGGACGGGGCCACGGTGGTGCTGGGGATGCTCTGGCCCAGCAGCATGGCCTTGCTGATCGCGCTGGCGACCGAGAACGCGCTCGTCCCGGCGGAGTTCAGCGCCCGGTCGGCAGAGGTCTGTCCGAGGTTGCGGAACTGGTAGTAGACCTTGTCGAGGAACGCGTCCATGGTCTTGCTGACGTAGTCCTTGTCGACGGTGATCCCCTCCTGATGGGCCTGAGCCAGGACGGCCTCCACCACGGCGTCCACCAGCTGCTTCTGGTGCCAGATGTAGATGCCACGGCTCTTGACCTCGACGACGGGCACGACCTGCCCGGAGAACAGCCGGACGGTCCGGTCGGTCAGCCGGCCCGGTATCGAGATCCGGGAGATGTAGCCGTTCTCGTCCTGACTGAACTTGTTCTGGCCGTAGTACGCGTCCCGGAACGACCGGTAGACCGTGGACACCGGGGGAGCGGGCGAGGCGAGTGCCAGCAGGGCGTCCGCGAGCTTGTCGTGATCGGTGGTGATCGCCACCACCTCCTCCTTCGTGGCCCCGAGGGGCACGAGGGGGGTACTGGTCCAGTCCATGCCGGCGGCGGGTTCGGCCTCCATCGCGTAGATCGGCGTGCTGTCCATGTTCAGCGTCCAGGTGACCTTGTCGGAGGCCCACGGGTTGGCTGTCAGGTACTTGTGCAGTTGCTCGGCGTCGTAGGGGTTGGCGGGCAGTTCCTGCGTCACGCCCGACTGGCCTTCGACGGGCCGCTGGACGGGGTCCATCAGCTGGCGGAAGCTGTCCCGGCGGGCCTCGGTCAGGAAGTCCACGCCGACCTGGCCGATCGCGAACACCAGCGGGCGGTTGTTGGTGGAGGCGCAGGAGGGCCGGACGCCGCCGCCCGACGGCACGGCCCCCGACGGCACGGACCCAGGCAGCCCGGCCCCCGACGGCCCGCCGCCCTGGCACGCGCAGGGGGCCGCCGGGGCCTGGCCGAGCGCCGTGGCGCCGACAGGGGGCGCGGGCGGGGCCTGGGCGGGCGCGGCCAGTGGTACGGGCGGCGGGACGGAGGAGGGGTTCACGGGCTGCGCGCCCGAGGCGGTGGCGCCCGTCACCCCGGCGGCGGCCGTGGCCGGGGGGACGGCTTCGTACGGTGCGGCCTGCGTGGCCTGGACGGCCTCCGGGCCCGGTACGGCCTGGGTGGCAGGGGCCGCCTGCGCGGCCGGTGCGGCCTGGGCGGCCTGAACGGCCTCTGCGGTGGCGACGGGAACGCTCTGGGTGTCCATGGTGCTGGCTCCCTCGTGCGAGTCGTAAGGGGAGGCCCCGAGCAGTGAGGGTGCGCCGGCCGTGGCGACCCCGGTCTCGGGGGAGTGGGTGGTGCGGGGAGTGCCGTCCGCCGTGGTCCCGGCACTGGCCGGACGCTCCGTCAGGTCTCCTCGGGCGATCAGCTCGTACGCCCGGGCCGCGTCCAGGTGGCCGACCAGCCGGCGTCGGCACTCCGGTGCGTCGGCGGGTGCACAGGGCACGGATCGAGCGCCCCGCAACAGGGCCTGGCCGGCAGCCCGCGGGTCGGGCGGGTGTCCCGCGCGCACCTGCGCGCCGACCAGCAGGGCAGCGACCCCGGACACCAGCGGTGTGGCGAAGCTGCTGCCGGTCAGGCCCGTGCTCCCCCCTCCCGGGGCGGCGGCCTCGACGTCGCGCCCGGGGGCGAGAAGGCCGTGGGTGGCGTACGGGGAGCCCCAGTTGCTGATGTCCAGCGGCTCGCCGTCGGGTCCGGCGGCGCCGACAACGAGTACCGTCGGGACGGCGGCCGGCACCTGGGCGCAGTCGCAGCCGTCGTTGCCGGCGGCCGCGACCACGAGGACCCCGCTCTCGTCGCACAGCCGCAGCGCCCGTTCCAGCATGGGGTCCGGCTGGGCGTCCCGGCTGAGTTCGCCGCCGCTGATGTTGATGACGTGCGCCCCCTCCTGCACGGCGCGTTCGACGGCCCGGGCCAGGTCGAGCTGGGGCACCCGTCCCTCGCCCTCATCCGTGAAGACCGGCAGGATCAGCCCGCGGCACCGCGGGGCGATCCCGGTCACCGGGCTGCCGGGCTGACCGAAGAGCAGGCCCGTGACATGGGTGCCGTGCAGGGACATCGGGCCGGCGCCGGCCGGTTCGGCGACGAGCGTGTCCAGCCGGGTGAGGTCCGCGCCCTCGAAACAGGGGTGCGACAGGTCGACGGGACCGTCCAGGACGGCGATGCACACGGCCGGGTCGCCGAGGAGGTCGCCCTCGGGGGCGCGGACGTCGCGCAGCACCGATCTGGCCTTCATACGGCATCGCCTTTCTCGGTGTCGGGCGGGGCACCGGGGGCGCCCCGCCGAGCGGTGGGTCGTGCCGCGGCCGGACGGTCGCACCGCGATCGGCGGTGGTCGTCGGTCGCCCTGCCACGAAGGCCCGCAGCAGGTGGTGCCAGTCAACGGGCCGGCCGTCGCGCGGATGTGCCGGGGCCGTCACGACCGGCGGGCGGGTGCCGTCTCGGGTGCGTCGCGCCCTCGTGGTGAACCTGCCGCGGCCGTCCTCAGCGCCACGGACCGGTGGATGCACGCAGGGTGACCGCCGGCCGGTCCGCGGAGCTCGCCGAACGTCCGCGATGAACGGATCGTTCTGCCAACACCCGTTCGGGGGCGGCCCATTGGAGTGTCAGCCGGTCGGCGGTGGGGCGCGGTCGTGACGGTCGGCGACGGTGGCCGTGACGCTCGGGGCGACGTCACCGCGAGGCCTGGCCAACGTTCTTGCGACACCTGAGCGACGGTGATCCGGGGTCGGAAGGACGCGGCGGTGACAGGCCTCGGCCGCAACCGGGGCGCGCCCGAACGGGTGCGGGCAACGGGTTGTCGCGGCAGAGTGGGGGTGTGTCGTGGGACAGCCCGGGAATCGACCTGTTGCGGGGCTTCGAGGCCACCGGCGGGGGACACCGCCTCTCCCTCCCGGTGAGCGCGCAGCACCTGCTGGCCTTCCTCGCCCTGCACGACGGCGGCGTCCAGCGCGGCGCGGTCGCCGAACGGCTCTGGCCGGACTGCACGCAGTACCGCGCGGCCGCGAACCTGCGCACCGCCCTGTACCACGCGAGGCGGCGCGGCCGAGCCATACCGATCGAGAGCCCCGGGCAGTGGCTCCGCCTCGCGCCTGCCGTCCGGGTGGACTTGCGCTCCGCGCGCCGCTCCGCAGGACAAGTCGTGGCAGGGCTCGACCAGTTGCCGGCCAGCTGCGACGAACTCGTGGACGACCTCACCGCCGAACTCCTGCCGGGCTGGGAGGAGGAGTGGCTGACCCTGGAGCGCGAGCGGTGGGATCAGCTGCGCTTGTACGCCTTGGAGGGTCTGGCTCACCAACTGTGCGACGCGGAACGCTACTTGTCGGCGATTCAGGCCGCGCTGGCGGCGATCGCCATCGACCCCGTCCGTGAGACGGCCCACCGGATCGTGGTCGAGGTGCACCTTGCCGAGGGAAACCTCGCCAGCGCGCTGCGCTCCTACCAGCACTACCGCTCGTTCCTGCAGCGGGAACTCAACGTCGTCCCCTCGCCGAAGATGACCGGACTGGTGCGGAACCTCCAGCGGATGTGACGCCGCGAGGAGGGCGAAGCGCGGTGCCGGTCGGTCGCGCCGGTCACCGGAAGATCGCGACCGGGTGGATCCCAGTGGCTGACGAAGTATCAGATCATCGGGTTGACGGCGTGATTGTCGTCCGCTGTTCACCTGTCGGTTGCCCGGCGGTCGCCGGGATTCGCGTGTCCATCGCGGAGGTGTGCGCTCCCGGGCCAGGCCCAGGCCGATACGGCCTGCTCGGGGTGGTCGCAGGACCGCCACAGGGCGGGCCGCTGCTGTTCCAGCGCTGTTCAACCGGGCGTTCCTGACTGTGCCCGATCAACCCCTTAGGTTCCCTGGGGAACTGCGAGAAGGGGCCATGAGGGACACGCAAGCTGCCGTACGGGCACGGGGACTGACGAAGTGTTTCGGTGACGTCGTGGCGCTCGACGCCGTCGGGCTGGAGCTGGCACCCGGGCGGATCCACGGGCTGGCCGGGCCGAACGGTGCCGGGAAGACCACGCTGCTCGGGCTGTTGCTCGGGCTGGCCGTCGCCGACGGCGGCGAGCTGGAGGTGCTGGGCAGACCGGTCGGCCGGACGCTGCCGGCGCCGCACGCAGTGGCCGGCTTCGTGGACGGGCCCGGGCTCTACCCGTCGCTGACCGCGCGGAAGAACCTGGCCGCGCTGGCGAGGCTGCGCGGGCAGGACACCCGGGCGGGCCGGATCGACGAGGTGCTGGCCGAGGTCGGGCTGACCGAGGTCGCCGACGACCGGGTGCGGGGCTTCTCGCTGGGCATGCGGCAGCGGCTGGGACTGGCGGCGGCGCTGCTCACGGACCCCCGGCTGCTGGTGCTCGACGAGCCGTCCAACGGCCTGGACCCGGCCGGCAAGCAGCATGTGCACGGCGCACTGCGGCGGCTCGCGGCCGACGGGGTGACGGTGGTGCTGTCCAGCCACCGGATGGACGACCTGGAGGCGCTCTGTGACGAGGTCACCATCCTGGCGACCGGGCGGGTCCGCTTCTCCGGCCCGCTCGGCGAGCTGGCCGCGGAGACCCGCGAGCTCGACCACCGGCTGCTCACCTCCGATCCGGCAGCCGCGCGACGGGTGGCCGCCGAGGTGGCCGGGGTGAGGGTCCTGGCGCAGGCCGAGGCGGGTCGCGCGGCCGAGGCACTGGTGGTGCACGCGTCGGGGCAGGCCGTCGAGGAGCTGGTGGCGGCGCTGGTGCACGCGGGCGTCCGGGTGCGCGAGGTCACGCCGGTGGTCCCGGCCCTGGAGGCGGCGTTCCTCACCCTGACCGAGCAGCAGGAGGAGGGGCAATGAGCACGATCACGGCCGGGCGCACGATGGCCGCCGTCGGCGTCGAACCGGGGCCGCGCCCGGTGCCGGTGGGCCGGGTGTACCGCTTCGAGCTGGTCAAGCTGCTGTCGCAGTGGCGGGTCAGGCTGCTGATGCTGGCCTGCTGGAGCGCGCCGGGCCTGTTCACGGCCGCGGTGGCCCAGCAGGGGACGCTGCCCTCCGACACCCTGTTCGGCCGCTGGATGCACGCCACGGGCTGGGCCGGCCCGCTGGTGGTGCTGGGCTTCGCGGGCTCGTGGGCGCTGCCCCTGCTGACCTCCGTGGTCGCGGGCGACGTGTTCGCCGCCGAGGACCGGCTCGGGACCTGGCGGCACCTGCTGGTGACGGTCCGCTCGCCGCGGCGGATCTTCGCGGCGAAGGCGCTGGCCAGCGTCACCGTGATCGTGCTGCTGGTGGCCGGGCTGGTGGCGTCGAGCACGGTCGGCGGGCTGGCGGCGGTCGGCGACGAACCGCTGGTCGGCGTGGACGGACACCTGCTGTCGCCGTCGGACGCGGCCGGCAGCGTGCTGCTGGCCTGGGCGTGCGCGCTGGCGCCCACCCTGGCGCTGGCGGCGCTCGGGCTGCTCGGCTCCGTCCTGCTGGGCCGCTCGCCGATGGGGCTGCTGGTCCCCGCGCTGGCGGCGGTCGCGATGCAGCTCGCGCAGGTGCTGCCGCTGCCGGTGGCGCTGCGTCTGGCGCTGCCCGGCTACGCCTTCGTCTCCTGGAACGGGCTGTTCGCCGCCCCGGGCCGGCTCGACGAACTGCTGATCTCCGTCGCCGTCAGCCTGGTCTGGGCCGCGGTCGCCACCGGGGCGGCCTGCCTGCTCTTCGTCCGGCGGGACTTCACCACCGGCAGCGAGGACGGGGCGGGGCGTCGCACGCTCTCCTTCGGGGTGCTGCCGCTGGCCGGGCTGCTCGCGCTGACCTTCGGCGCGGTCGCGGTGGCCAGGCCCTCGACCGGCCCGGGGATCTCGCAGGCGAAGGTGCAGCGGGAGGTCGCCACCGTGTTCGCGCACCTGTACCGGCTGCAGACCGAGCAGCTGCACCGCCCCGCCGTGACGGAGGCCGAGCTGCGGGCCAGCGCGGCCTGCTGGCGGGGCGACGGCCAGGTCGAGCCGGAGGGGCCGGGCAACGACTGGCGCTGCGTGGTCACCTGGCACCTGCCCGGGACGGACGCGCCGGGGACGGCGGTCTACCAGCTCGACGTGGCCTCGGACGGACGGCTGATGGCCGACGGCGACGGTCCGAAGGAAGTGAACGGCTACTTCCTGGTGCACACCCCGACCGGGGACGCACCGAACCCGCTGTGGCAGTTCGACGGTCACGTCGGTCTGCTCGCTTCCCCACCGAACACGGCGGACGCAACGAATCCGACCGATCCAACGAAGGGCTGACGCCATGCAGGTGACGCGTCGTCGACGCAGCCGGAACGACCGCCTCGTCCTCCTCGGCCGCCGGGTGGGCCGCCGGGCCACGCTCGCCACGGCCTGCATCACGGCGGTGGCAGTGGCCACCGGCACGGCTTTCGCGGCCACCCACCAGTTCGGCACGGACCAGGTGGGCCAGACCACCGCCGACGGCCTGGTCGCCTCCAGTGACCAGTACCTCGCCCCGTACGGCAGCCGGCAGGTGCTCGACAACGGCAAGCTGATGGGCTCCACGGTCAGCCCGGACGGCGGCCACCTGGCCGCCGCGGTCGCCGACGGCGACGCGGCGCTGGTCGTGGTGGACCTGAAGACCGGGAAGGTGCAGCAGCGCGTCGGCACCAACAAGGCGGACGAGCTGCGCATCCCCAACGGCTCGGTCGGCCAGGAGTCCCCGGTCTACTCGCCGGACGGCAGGCAGCTGTGGCTGGGCCAGCTCGACGGCTACACCCGGTTCACCGTGAAGCCCGACGGCACGCTGTCCGCCCCGGTGGCGGTGAAGATCCAGGCCGACGGGGAGAAGCACGCGCTGGCCTCCGGGGCGGTGTTCTCCGCCGACGGTTCGACGGTGTACGCCGCCGTCAACGGGCAGAACCGGGTGGTCGCGATCGACGCGGCGACCGGCGCGATCAAGCAGAACTGGACGGTCGGCAACGCGCCGCGCGGCGTGGTGCGGGTCGGCCGGAAGCTGTACGTCTCCAACGAGGGCGGGCGCGCGGCCACCGCCGGGGACACCACGATCAACTCCTACGGCACCCAGGTGCCGGCCGACCCGGCGACCGCCGCCACCACCACCGGCACGGTCAGCGTGATCGACCTCGCCGACCCGGCCGCCCCCGTCGGCACCGTCACCGTCGGCCTGCACCCGACCGCGCTGTACGCGAAGAACGGCGTGCTGTTCGTCGCCGACACCGCCTCCGACGAGGTGTCGGTCATCGACACCGCGCACGACAAGGTCGTCCAGACCATCTCCACCAAGCCGTGGCCGGAGGCCTCCGTCGGCTACGAGCCGACCGCCATGACGCTCACCGAGGACGGCCGGCTGCTGGTCACCCTCGGCCGGGCCAACGCGGTGGCCGTCTACCGCTTCACCGGTGCGCAGGAACCGGTGAGCTACGTCGGCCTGCTGCCCACGGACTACTTCCCGGCGGAGATCGCCACCGTCGGCGCGAAGGTGATCGTCTCCAACACCCGTGGCATCGACGCCCGGCGGCCCAACAGCACCGGCGCCCACAAGACCCACGACACCACCTCCAGCCTCACCCGGTTCACCCTGCCGAGCGACAAGGAGATCCGCTCGCAGACCGCCAAGGTGTTCCAGCAGAACGGCTGGACCAACAACGCGGTCAAGCCGGCGAACGGCCACAAGGCGAAGGAGGAGGCGGTGCCGAAGCGGATCGGCGACCCGTCGCCGATCAAGCACGTCTTCCTGATCGTCAAGGAGAACCGGACCTACGACCAGGTCTTCGGGGACGTCGCCGAGGGCAACGGCGACCCCGGGCTGGCCCAGTTCGGCGCCAACGTGACGCCCAACCAGCACGCGCTGGCCGAGCAGTTCGGGCTCTACGACAACACCTACGACATCGGCACCAACTCCGCCGAGGGCCACAACTGGCTGATGCAGGCGGACAACCCGGAGTACACCGAGTCCTCGGCCGGCGAGTACGAGCGCAGCTACGACACCGAGGACGACGCCCTGGGCCACCAGCGTTCCGGCTTCCTGTGGACGGGCGCGCAGGCGGCGGGCAGGACGGTGCGCGACTTCGGCGAGTTCCACCAGTTCCTGGACAAGCCCGCCGACGCCACCTGGCAGAACCTGTACTGCGACGCCAGGACCATGGACGAGACCGGGCAGGGCAGCGCCTACGCCCTCAAGTCCTCCTCGCCGATCCCCTCGCTCAACAGCGTCTCGGTGCCCGGCTTCCCGAAGTTCGACACCGACGTGCCGGACCTGTACCGCTACCAGGTCTGGAAGCAGGACTTCGAGAAGAACGGCCCGGCGAACCTCAACATGCTGTGGCTGTCCAGCGACCACACCGGTGGCCCGGCGAGCCCGGCCGCCCAGGTCGCCGACAACGACCTGGCCACCGGGAAGATCGTCGACGAGATCACCCACAGCGAGTACTGGAAGGACTCGGCGATCTTCGTCGTCGAGGACGACTCCCAGGCGGGACTGGACCACGTGGACGGCCACCGTGCCCCGATCCAGATCATCAGCCCCTGGGCGCAGCACGGGGCCGTGGACAGCCGTTACTACTCGCAGATCACGATGATCCGCACCATCGAGCAGATCCTCGGCATCCACCCGATGAACCAGAAGGACAGCGCGGCCAGTCCGATGACCACGGCCTTCACCGACCGGCCGGACTACACGCCGTTCACCGCGGTGCCCAACCGGACCGCGCTGACCGACGGCCTGAAGACGCCGCCCTCCTGCGGCCTCGACGTGCCCGGGGAGCAGGACCTCCGGGCGGCCGCGGCACCGGCCACGATCGCGCCGCCGGCGGCGGAGTCGGCCGTCGCGGCCCAGTGGGACGCCTGGAAGTCGCGGCAGCGGCTGACCGGCCCGAACGCGGCGCCGGACCGGGCCAACCCGGCGCAGATGGAGCACCTGGTCTGGTACCAGACGCACAACTGGACGACGCCGTACCCGGGCGAGGGAGCGATCCTCGCCCCGGACGACGTGCCCGGCGCCTACCTGCCGTCGCCGGAGAACGACGGCTGACGCTCCGCTCCCACCAGGCTCCGGGCCGGCGACCCCGCCCGCCCGGGGCCCGCTCGTCGTCGGCCGTGGAGACACGCCCTCGCCCGGGCCCCACCGGCGGCGGTCCCCGGTGCGGGTGGTCACGGTCCGGCACCGGGCCTCCCTCCGGCAGACGGACGGCGCACCGACCGGCCCTGACCGGATCCGCTCCGGTCACTGTGGCCGAGGTGAAACCGGGTGGACGTGCCGTACCCTGGCCGCGCGAGGCCGCGTTCCGGTGGCCAGGGCGCGGGCAGGAGGACTGAGTTGGTGGCTGACCGCATGACGCGGCGGTGGCTGGTCGTGCTCGCCGGTACCTGGTCGGCCTTCGCGGTGATCGCGGCCGTGGTCGCCGCCAACGCCTGGGCACCGTTCGCCTTCGAGCAGGCCGCCATCGACTGGAGTGCCGCACATCGGCCACCGCTCGCCCGAGCCGTGGCCATGGCCGTCACCTCCCTCGGCACCGGCGTGGTTCCCTACCTCCTCGCTCTGGCCGCAGGCGTCGTCACCGCCCGGAACCCCCGGAACCCCCGGACCGGCGGATCGCCGAGGTCCCGGTGGACGGTGGCACGGGCGCTGCTGCTGCCCGTGCTGTGGCTGGCGCTGGGGCAACTGCTGCGCCAGGGCCTGATGCACGCCTTCGGCCGGCCCCGGCCACCCGAGACGGACTGGGCGTTCACCGCCTCCGGCTTCGCCTTCCCCTCCGGGCACGCCTTCACGTCCGCCCTCAGCGCCGGTCTGCTCGCCCTCGCCGTCGCCCGCGCGCGTCCCTCCGCCACCCGCACGGCCGCCGCCGGCGCCGTGCTGTTCGCGGGCGTGATCGGCCTGAGCCGCATCTACCTCGGCGTGCACTGGCCGCTGGACGTCCTCGCCGGCTGGCTGCTCGCCGTCGGCTGGCTGGCCGGCGGAGCCGCACTCTCCTCGTTCCTGCCGGAGCAGAAGGAGCGGTCCGACTCGACAAGGGCTCCGTAGCCGGACCGGGCGGTCCCAGGTGCCCACCCACGTAATCCCGCGGTGGCTGGTGTCGTCACGGCGTCAGACTCGTCCCGGAAAGCTCCGTTCAGCGGACTGAGCCCGCATCTGTACGGCTCGCCGGCGAAGCGATGGGCCCGGCCGACCGGTGCTGGTCGGACCGGGTCGAGCCGGGACGGGTGCCGGTGTGGTGGGCGGTGCGGTGCGGGCCCGGGCGGTAAGACATGGGGATGCGACAGAACCTGAATCACCATCGGGATCGCGGCGACGGCCGGCCGGGCCGCCTCCCCGGTGTTCGGGCGACGATCGGTGGCGTCGCCGGCCAGGTGTTCCTGGTGCAGGTGCTGACCGTCGTCCTGCTGGTCACGGCGGCGGTGGTCGCGCTGGTGCTGCAGGCCCGCACCAGTCGGTGGCAGGAGGTGCGGGCCCGGTCGCTTGCCGCCGCCGAGGTTTTCGCGCACGCCCCCGGCCTGGTGGCCGCGCTCCAGGCGTCCGACCCGACGGCGACGCTCCAACCGCTGACCGAGGCCGCCCGGGGTCCGGCCGGCGTCGACGTCGTCGTCGTCATGAACCGCGACGGCGTCCGGTACACCTATCCGCTACCAGGCGAGACCGGGAAGCCCTTCGCCGGCTCCATCGCCCCGGCCCTCGCCGGCCGGGTCGTCGTCGAGACCGCCGACGGCCCGCTCGGCGAGGACGAGCAGGCGGTCGTCCCCGTGGCGGACGCGGGCGGTGCGGTCGTCGGCGCGGTGTCCGCCGGCCTGCCCCTCAGCCGTGCCGACAGCCTGGTCGGCCAGGAGCTGCCGGTCATCATCGGGGCCGGCGTCGCCGCGCTCGCGCTGGCCGTGGTGGGTACGGCGTTCACGGTCCGTCGGCTGCGACGGCAGACCCACGGGCTCGGCCCGGCCGAGGTGACCAGGATGTACGAGCACCACGACGCGGTGCTGCACGCCGTCCGCGAGGGCGTCGTCATCGTCGGCGAGGACGGCCGGCTGCTGCTGGCCAACGACGAGGCACGCCGCCTGCTCGATCTGCCGCCCGGCGCCGAGGGCCGTCCGGTCGCCGAGCTCGGCCTCGACGACCGGACGGCAGGGCTCCTGCTCGCCCACCGGGCCGTCAGCGACCGGATGCTCCCCGTCGGGCAGCGGCTGCTGGCCGTGAACGTCCGCCTCGCCGGCGCCGGAAGCGTCACCACCCTGCGGGACTCCACCGAACTGCGCGCCCTGGCCGGCCGGGCCGAGATCGCGCAGGACCGGCTGCGCCTGCTGTACGAGGCGGGCACGGCCGTCGGCACCACCCTCGACGTCTCCACCACGGCGCGGGAGCTCGCCGAGCTGGCCACGGCCGGCTTCGCCGACTACGTCTCCGTGGACCTCGCCGACCCTGTCCTGCGCGGAGAGGAACCGCCGCCGCCCGTTCCGGGTGAGCCGGTCGAGCTGCGCCGGGTCGCGCGCAGCGGTGCCCCGGACGACTCCCCGCTCTACCGCCCCGGCGAACTGATCCGCTTCCCGGCCCCCACCCCGCCCGCGGTCGGCTTCGTCAGCGGCCGTCCCGTCCTGGTCCCCGACCTGGCCGCCGACGTCGGCTGGCGAACCCAGAAGCGCACCCGGGAGACCCTGGAACACGGGCTCCTCTCGCTCATCACCGTCCCGCTGAAGGCCCGCGGCGTGCTGCTCGGCATCGCGAACCTGTGGCGGCTGCGCGAGAGCGGGCCCTTCGACCAGGACGACCTGTCACTCGCCGGAGAACTGGCCGCCCGTGCCGCCGTCTGCATCGACAACGCCCGCCGCTTCACCCGCGAACACGCCGTCGCCGTCGCCCTGCAACGCAGCCTGCTGCCGAGCGCCACCCCCGCACAGGACGCCCTCGACGTCGACGCCCGCTACCTGCCCGCGCGGACCGGCGTCGGCGGAGACTGGTACGACGTCATCCCGCTGCCCGGGGCCCGTGTCGCGCTCGTCGTCGGCGACGTCGTCGGCCACGGCCTGCACGCGGCCGCCACGATGGGACGGCTGTGCACGGCCGTCCGCAACTTCTCGACCCTCGACCTGTCGCCGGACGAACTCCTCGTCCACCTCGACGAGTTGGTCACCCTCATCGACGAGGAGGCGGACGGCGAAGCGCCGGTCACCGGTGCCACCTGCCTGTACGCGGTCTACGACCCCACCAGGGGCACCTGCACCCTGGCCCGCGCCGGGCACCCGCTGCCCGTCCTCGTCCATCCGGACGGCACCGTCGAGTACCCCGAGCTGCCCGCCGGGCCGCCGCTCGGGCTGGGCGGTCTGCCGTTCCGGACCGCGGAGTTGACGCTTCCCGAGGGCAGCAGGCTCGTGCTGTACACCGACGGGCTGGTCAAGGACGGTGGGGAAGGCCCGCCGGACCGGTTCTCCGCACTGACCGACACCCTCGCCGAGGCCGGCCGCACGCCCCGTGAGACCTGCGATGCCGTCCTGGACGCGCTGCGGCCGGACCGGCGCGGCGACGACGTCGTCCTGCTCGTCGCCCGCACCCGCAGGCTGGCCGCCGACCGGATCGCCGAATGGGACCTGCCGGCCGATCCCGCGGTCGTCGCGGACGTGCGGGCCGACGCGGCGGCGCAGCTGACCCGCTGGGGTCTGGACGACGCGGTGTTCACCACCGAACTGGTCCTCAGCGAGCTGGTCACCAACGCCATCCGCTACGGCCGTACCCCGATCCGGCTGCGCCTGCTCTACGACCGCAGCCTGATCTGCGAGGTCTCCGACGGCAGCAGCACCTCGCCGCACCTGCGGTACGCGGCGGACGAGGACGAGGGCGGGCGCGGCCTGTTCCTGGTCGCCCAGCTCACCGACCGCTGGGGCACCCGCTACACCGCGCGGGGGAAGATCATCTGGGCCGAGCAGTCCGTCCGATGAGCGACGGCGGGGTGCCACGCACGACCGACGCGGTTCGCCGGTGCGAGCACCGCAGGCGGTGTCCCGGGTCGGGCCGGCGGTCGCTGGTCGCCGTTCGCCCCGGGGCCTACCGCGCGGCGAGGCGGCGGCTGAGGTCGTTCAGGTAGCCGGTGCCGTAGGCGTCCGCGTGGTCGTCGAGGTCGATCATCGGCGGGATGTCGATCACGGGCCGGCGCTCGACGAGGAAGGCCACCGTCTCGTGGACGATCGTGGGCTCGTCGGCGCCGGCGATCTGTGGCAGGTCGAGGACGCCGTCGGTGACCCGGATCCGGGTCTCGGCCTCGACGGCGCCCTCGCGGGCCCGGACCAGGTGCTCGTGGTCCCCAGGGGCTCGACCTGAATCTCGACTCCCATGGCGGTCTCCGCCTTTCCGTGCGCTCCGGGCCGTGCGGCCGCAACTGTGTGGATGCCAACGCCTGGTCGGCGTGGTGATGGTGTCAGCTGCTCGCGTGCCCCACCGGCGGCGTCCCGGCGGCGTCGTGCCACGGAGGCAAATGTACGGACAAAAGCTTGCAGTCGGGATGGCTCCTGCCTAGATTAATGTCCGTACATTTGCCAGGGAGGCCCCCTTTGATAACCAAGCATCACCGGATCGTGATCATCGGCGGCGGGACCGCGGGGATCTCGGTCGCGGCCCGGCTCCGCCGTGCCGGCGAGCGGGACGTCGCGGTGCTCGATCCGAGCGACCGCCACTACTACCAGCCGCTGTGGACGCTGGTCGGCGGCGGGCGGGCGCCCCTGGCGGAGAGCATCCGGCCGCAGGCGTCCGTCATGCCGAAGGGCGTGGAGTGGATCCGCCGCGCCGCGGTCGCCGTCGATCCCGAGGCCCGGGAGGTGACGCTGGACGACGGCGGCATCGTCTCCTACGACCACCTCGTGGTCTGCCCCGGCATCCAGCTGGACTGGGACCGGGTGCCGGGCTTGGAGGCCGGGCTCGGCAGGGACGGGCTGTCCAGCAACTACCTGCCGCAGCACGCCCCCGCGACCTGGCGCTTCATCCGCGAGACCCGCTCCGGCAGCGCGGTGTTCAGCATGCCGACCGGTGCCGTCAAGTGTGGCGGCGCCCCGCAGAAGATCGCCTACCTGGCCGCCGACTTCTGGCGCCAGGAAGGCGTGCTCGGCAAGATCGACGTCCACCTGGTGATCCCCGGCGCCGCCATCTTCGGCGTCCCGGAGTTCGCCCGCGTACTCGATGACGTGGTGCGCCGGTACGGCATCAAGGTCCACTACGGGAGCGAGGTCACCGAGGTCCGTCCCGAGGCCCGCGAGGTGGTCGTCACCGACCTGGGGACCGGGGGCAGGACGACCCTGCCGTACGACGTCGCTCACCTGGTGCCGCCGCAGAGCGCCCCGGACTGGGTCAAGCGCAGCCCGCTCGCCGGTGCCGACGACCCGGCCGGCTACGTCGAGATCGACAAGCACACCATGCGGCACGTCCGCTACCCCAACGTGTGGGCGCTCGGTGACGCCGGATCATCCCCGAACTCCAAGACCGGCGCCGCTGTGCGCAAGCAGGCGCCCGTGCTCGTCGAGAACCTCCTCGCCACCATCAGGGGCCGGGAACCCAAGGCCGCCTACCACGGCTACGCCTCCTGCCCGCTGACCACCGCCCGCAACAAGATGCTGCTCGCCGAGTTCGACTACAGCGGTCGGCCCACCCCGTCGATCCCGGTGATCAACACCATCCGCGAGCGCACCGACATGTGGTACCTCAAGCGGCGCGGTCTGCCGTTCCTCTACTGGAACCTCATGCTCCGCGGGCTCGCCTGACCCCCACAGGGCGCACCCCGGATTCCCCGCGCAGCCCACCGCCCGGGCCCCCTTCACCGTCGCCGCCCCGCGCCCATGGCGCGCGACCGTGCGACCTCCCCCGTCCGGCGCCCCGTCCTCAAGGCCACGGGGCGCACCCACCGTCCATCCTCAGGAGCTTGCGATGACGAAGCCCGCCGGACCACTGGTCTTCGTGCAGTTCTACCTCGACTGCCTCTCCCACGCCTCGTACCTCGTCGGTGACCGCACCACCGGCCGGGCCGTCGTGGTCGACCCCCAGCGCGACGTCCACGACTACATCACCACCGCCGAACAGCACGGTCTGACCATCGAGCGGGTCATCGAGACCCACATCCACGCGGACTTCCTCTCCGGCCACCTGGAGCTGGCCGAGCGCACCGGCGCGCGCATCTCCTACGGCTCCGCCGCCGCGCTCGACTTCGACACCGACCCCCTGGACGACGGCGAGCACCTCAGCCTCGGCGGGGTCGACCTGGAGATCCTGCACACCCCGGGCCACACCCCGGAGTCGATCTGCGTCGTCGTGCGCGAACACGCCGGCGATGCCGTCCCGTTCGGCGTGCTCACCGGCGACACGCTGTTCATCGGCGACGTCGGCCGCCCCGACCTGCTCAGCTCGCGCGGCCGGTCCGCCGAGGAGATGGCCCGCTCCCTGTACCACTCCACCCGCGCCCTGCTCACCCTCCCCGACGACACGCGCGTCTACCCGGCGCACGGAGCCGGCTCGGCCTGCGGCAAGAACCTCTCCACCGAGCTGAGTTGCACGATCGGCAACCAGCGCCGCGGCAACTACGCCCTGGCCGACATGACCGAGGACGAGTTCGTCTCCGTCGTGACCGAAGGCCAGCCCGCCGCGCCCGCCTACTTCGCGTTCACCTCGGTGCGCAACCGCCAGGCCCGTCCGGTCCTGGACGAGGACACCCCCGTCCCCCCGCTCACCCCGGAGGCGTTCCTCCAGGCCCGGGCGGGCGGCGCCACCGTGCTGGACACCCGGGATCCGGAGGCGTTCGCCGCCGCCCACCCGCACGGCGCGGTCAACATCCCCCTCGGCGGCCGGTTCGCCGAACTCGCCGGCCAGGTGCTCGACGCCCAGGACGCGATCATCCTGTGCGGCGACCCGGACACCGCGATCGAGGCCCGGACCCGCCTGGCCCGGATCGGCTTCGACCGCGTCCTGGGTGCCCTGGCCGCCCCGGTGGATGCTCTCGGCGCTGCGCACCTGACCGCCACCGCGCGGGTGGATGCCGGTGTCCTCGCCAGCCGACTCGCGGAGCCCACGCGCGACTTCGAGCTGCTGGACGTGCGCGGCCCGGGCGAGGTGCAGGACAAGGGCACCATCCCCGGCGCCCGGCTCATCCCGCTGCCCGAACTGCTCGCCCGCCTGAGCGAACTGCCCACCGAGCAGCCGCTGACCGTGATCTGCGCGGGCGGCAACCGCTCCTCGGTGGCCGCGTCCGTGCTGCGCGCCCGCGGCTTCGAGGCCATCGACCTGCGCGGCGGCTTCGCCGCATGGCACGGCGAGGTCGCGCACCCCGCCGACCAGGCCCCGGACGGCGTCACGGCGTGAGCGTCCTGATCACCGCTCTGCTCTGCGGAGCCGTGGTCGGCGTGGCCCTCGGCGCGCTGGGCGGTGGCGGGGGAGTGCTCGCGGTCCCGGCCCTGGTGTACCTGCTGGGCGTCGCGCCCTCCGAGGCCGGGACCACCAGCCTGGTCATCGTCACGGCCACCTCCGTCACCGCGCTCGTCCGCCACGCCGGCACCGGCAACATCAGCTGGCGGACCGGCTCACTGTTCGCCGCGGCCGGCGTGCTCCCCGCCATCGGGACGTCCGCGCTCGCCCACCGCATCCCGCAGCCGGTGCTGACCTCCGCGTTCGCCGTCCTGGCCGCACTGGCCGCCGCGGCGATGCTGCGCGGCACCCGAACCGCGCAGCGCGCGCCGGCCGGGGACGGCGGCGCCGCCGTCGGTCCGCCCGCGCGGCCGGCCGGCAGGAACGGGCCCCTGGGCACGGTCGCGGCCGGAGCCGGCCTGGGGGCGGTGACCGGGCTGCTGGGAGTCGGCGGCGGCTTCCTCGCGGTGCCCGCGCTGGTGTCCGTGCTCCGGCTGCCGATGCGCAAGGCCGTCGGCACCAGCCTGGTGGTCATCCTCGTCAACTCCGTCGTCTCCCTCGCCACCCGCCTGACGGTCACGGGCATATCCCTCGACCCGGCGATCTTCGGGCCGTTCGTGGGCGCCGCCGTCCTCGGCGCGTGGGACGGCAGGCGACTGGCGGCCAAGCTCACCGGCACCGCCCTGCAGCGGGCCTTCGCCGTCGTCCTGCTCACGGTGGCCGCCTTCATGCTGATCGGCGTCATCGCCTGACGGCTCCCGCGAC
>NZ_JBHVFE010000047.1:0-30401 GCF_042801945.1 Kitasatospora sp. NPDC057542 | reverse complement strand
GCGAGATCTACCGCGCCCTGACCAGCACACCGACAACCCGACACATCACTCAAACCGACCTTGCTCCTGCGGCTTGACGTCCATAGGAGCATCCCTGATGCGGGGGCTGCCTGCTGAGGCCCTGCTGCGCCGGGACGGGGCAGAGGTCGGCGCGGACCGCTGGGGGCTGACGCAGGAGCTGCTGGCGCAGCTGGTCGAACTGGTGTCGGTACTGGCGGCGGAGCACCGCCTGCGCAGGCCGGTCGAGCTGCCGCGTCCGGCCTATTTGAGGGCCGGCCGCGGGCACGAGCAGGCCGGGCAGGGCATGGCCCGGGCTGTCGCCGTGCTGCGCCGTACCGGAAAGGCGGCCGGGCGTGGCTGAGGAGATCGACTCCGGTCGCCTCGTCGTCGAGGTCGTCGCCGACTCGTCGGGGTTCGCGACGGACGCGAAGGCCCGTGTCGACGCGGCGGTGCGCAACCTGCGGGCCAAGGTCCGGTTGGACCCGGATGCCTCCGGGCTGCGCGAGCGCGTCGAAGCCGCCGCGCAGGCCACCCGCGCCCGGATCAAGGTCACGGTCGACGTCGACCTTGCCGGGCTGCGCCAGCGCGTCCAGGCGGCCACGCAGGCCGCCCGCGCCCGCATCAAGGTCGCCGTCGACCCGGACACATCCGGGCTGGCGGAGAAGGTGCGGGCGGCGACAGCCCGCGCCGCGTACGTGCGCGTCGGGGTCGGCCTCGACACCGGCAACCTGCGCCAGCGCGTCCGGATCGCCGCCGAGGCTGCCGCCGCCACCGTCAAGCTCGACCTGGACGTCGAGACGGCCGGGCTGCGCGCCCGCGTCAAGGAAGCGCTGACCGGCCTGTCGGTACGCGTGCGGGTCGACGTCGACACCGCCGCCGCGACCACCCGCCTCGCGGCGTTCCGCACGCTCGCGTCCCGGCCGGTCGACGTCCCCCTCAACGCCCGGGGCTCCGCCGGCGGCGGTGGTGACTCCGGGGGGTTCCTCCAGGCTGCCGAGGGCTTCGGCTCCACCGTCGCCGGGCTGGCTCGCCTGCCCGCGATGGCCTCCGGGGCGCTCGCCCTCGGCCAGGCCCTCACCCAGGTTGCCGCCGGGCTCTTCGCGATGGGTGCGGCAGCCGCGCCCGCGGTCGGGCTGCTCGGTGCCCTTCCCGGGGCGGCGGGCGCCGCCGTCCAGGGCCTGGGCACCCTGCTGGCCGCCTTCTCCGGCATCGGTGCCGCCGTTAAGGCGCTCGGCCAGGCGGACAAGCAGTCCGCCGGCGCGGCGGGCGCCTCCGCGCAGGCCCGGCAGGCCGCCGCCGACCGGGTGGCGGACGCGCAGCGCCGACTCGGCGCCGCCCAGCGCGACAGCGACGAGCAGGCCCTGCGCGGTGCCGAGCAGGTCGCGCAGTCCCGGCGCCGGCTGGCCGACGTCCAGGAACGGGCGGTGGCACAGGTCGCCGCCGCCGACCGGCAGCTGGCGGCGGCGGAGCTCACGGTCACCCGCGCACACCAGGCCGCCGCGCAGGCGCAGCAGGCGCTGAACGACGCCCGGCAGCAGGCCGCGCGGACCCTGGAGGACCTGAACCGGGACGCGGCCCGGGGGCCGCTGGAGGAGCAGAAGGCGCTGCTCTCCCTGGAGCAGGCCCGTTCCCGGCTCAACCAGGTCAACGTCAGTCCGTTCTCGTCGGAGACGGACCGGCGCGAAGCCCAGATCTCCTACCAGGAGGCGGTCAACCAGCTCGAGGACGTCCGCACCCGCAACAAGCGGCTCGCCGAGGACGTCAAGAAGGCCAACCAGCAGGGCGTCGAGGGCAGCGACCAGGTCACCTCCGCGAAGGAGCAGCTGGCCCGCGCCCAGGAGGCCGAGCAGGACGCGGTCCGGGGTGTCCAGGAGGCCGAGCAGCAGGCCGCCCGGGCCCGCGTCGAGGCGGTGCGCGAGGTCCAGGACGCGCACAACGACCTCGACAAGGCGGTGCGTGAGGCGCAGCGCCAGCAGCAGCGTTCCGCCGAGCAGGTAGCGGACGCCCAGCGGGACGTCGCCCGCGCGGTGCGGGACCAGTCGCAGGCGCTGGCCTCCGCCGCTGGCGCCGCCAGCGCCGCCGAACAGGCGCTCAACGCGCTCTCCCCGGCCGGGCAGCGCTTCGCCCGGTTCATCTCCGGGACGGTGCAGCCTGCCCTGCGCGGGCTGCGGGACACCGCGCAGGAGGCGCTGCTGCCTCCACTGGAGACGGCGATCAGCCGCGGGCTGAGCCTGCTGCCGATCTTCAACCGGGCGATCGGCGACACCGGGCAGGTGCTCGGCCAGGCCGCCGTCCGGGGCGCGGAGATGGCCACGTCCGGGCCGTGGCGGGCGGACCTGGCGCAGGTCGCCTCGACCAACACGCGGGTTATCGGCTCGCTGGCGAACGCCGGCCTGAGCGCAGCCGATGGCCTGCGCAACATCACGGTTGCCGCCGCGCCGCTGCTGGAGCGCCTCGCCAGCGCCACCGAACGCGGTCTCGCCCTGGCCGCCTCGTTCATCCAGGCCCGCCGCGACGGCGGCCAGCTCGGTGCGTTCTTCCAGCGCGCCGGTGACACCGGCGCGCAGCTGTGGGGCATCCTGCGGGACATCGGCCTCGGTGTCCTCAACATCGGGCGCGCCGCAGCACCCGCCGGACAGCAGCTCCTCAACTCGCTCGCCAACGCCGCGAGGTCCTTCCGCACGCTCACCGGCGAAGGCGAGACGCAGGCCAAGCTCGCCGGATACTTCGCCAACACCGTCCCCGTCCTCCAGGAGGTCGGACGGCTGGTCGGCGCCCTGGGCGTCGCCTGGTTCAACTTCACCAACAACCCGGCACTCGCGCCGCTGATCGCCCGGCTGCGCACCGAGGTGCTGCCCGCGGTCATGCAGCTGGCCGGATCGCTCGGCAACGGCCAGCTGTGGGACCAGCTGCTCGGGCTGCTCAGTTCCATCGTCGGCATCGCCGCCCAACTCGGCGGCCTCGGCAACACCTTGTCCGGGTTCCTGTTCGTCATCCAGGCCGTCGCCTCCGCCGTGCAGCTGCTGCTGTCGATCCCCGGCATGGGCGCCTTCGTGTCGGCGCTGCTGACGATGGCCGGCGTCGCGGGCGGCATCATGTTCGTCTCCAACGCGATCGGCGCGGTGCGCGGCGCCCTGACCTTGCTGTCCGCCAACCCGATCATGCTGATCGTCGCCGCTGCCGCCGCCCTGGTGCTGGCGTTCGTCACCGCCTACCAGAAGTCCGAGTGGTTCCGTAACGTCGTCAACGGGGCGATCAGCGGGCTCGCCGACGGCGTGCGCTACGCCCTCGACAGCATGGTGTCCTTCGCGGCCTGGTCCTGGGGCAAGCTGTCGGGGATCTTCGCCCCGCCGATCCGCTTCCTCGTCAACACCGTGTACGACAACGGGATCAGGAAGGCCTGGAACTGGATCGCCGACAGCTTCGGCCTCGGCAAACTCCCCAGCTTCACCGTCGGCTTCGCCCGAGGCGGTGTCGTGCCCGGGTACGCGCCCGGGCGCGACACCGTGCCCGCGATGCTCAGCCCGGGTGAGGGCGTACTCGTGCCGCAGGCCGTGCGCCAGCTCGGCGGCGAAGGCGGCATCACCGCCCTCAACGACGCCGCCCGCGCCGGCCGTCTCGCCGACGCCGGCGCGCCCGTGCAGGGCTTCTTCCTCGGCGGACTCGTGGACGGCGCGGTCGACCAACTGCGCGGCTGGGCCGCCGGCGCCCTGGCCAAGGCCCTCAACCCGGTGAGGGGCTGGTTCAACTGGATGCCCGACAACGCGTGGGGCAAGATGCTGCGCGGCATGGTCAACCGGGCCGTGGACGGCGTGCTGGCCTTCGTACGCGGCTACTCCACCGGGGGAGTGGTGCCCGGCTACGCGCCCGGCCAGGACAGCGCCCTGGCCCGCCTCAGCCCCGGCGAAGGCATCCTCACCCCACAGGCCGTGCGCGGCCTCGGAGGCAGCGCCGCCGTCAGCGCGATCAACGCCGCCCGCGGGCAGCTCGCCGACAGCGCCCAGGGCGAGCGCATCGGCACCGTCATCTCGCCCGGCGCGATCGTGCAGTACATCACCAACCCGCTGCCCGAGACGCCGGGGGAGACCGTCAACAACCGGCTGCGGGCCCTCGCCTCGTTCGGCCTGTTCGACAAGGAGAGCGTCTGATGGCCCGCGAACGCTGGCTGGTGGACGGCTACGACCTCACCGACGGCCTGGTGCGCGACGTCGAGTACCGGGCCGGGCTGACCGGCACCCCGGCCGTCGTCGGCGCGAACGCCACCGTCCCCAACCGCATCGGGGAGCTGTGGCGGCCCAAGCACCACGGCCCCGGCAAGTTCACCCTCGCCCTGTGGCTGGCCCCCACCAGGGGCGGCTGGCAGGACGTCGAAGCGGCGTGGGAGGACCTGCTGCGCGTCGTCGCCCGGCCGCACCGGCTGCTCACCTTCGAGCGGCACACCGCCGCCGGCCAGGTCCGCCGCTGCGAGGGCGAAGTCCTGTCCGCGCTCACCCCGACGCCGCTGGGCCAGAGCGGCATGCGCATCAGCCTCGAGGTCAACGTGCCCGCCGGGTACTGGGTGTCCGCCGACACCAGCACCCGGGCGACCGCCCCCGGAACGCCCGTGCCCCAGGACCTGGTGCTGACCGAGTTCGCAGACGCGACCGCGCCGATGGAGCAGCTCGCCTATCTGCTCACCGGGCCGATCACCGCCCCGACCGTCACCGACACCACCGACGCAACCGGCGGCGACTCGTTCACCTACACCGGGCAGATCGGCGCCGGGCAGACCCTCACCGTGGACGCCGCCACCTGGCAGCTGACCGGCGGTGGCGGCTTCGTCCCCGACCCGGGCCGCCTGACCAACACCGGGCCCGCCTTCCTGCGCCTGGCCCCCGGCCGCCCCGGCAAGCCGCCGAGCGTGCGCCTGACCGGAACCAACACCGGGCCCACCACCCAGCTCACCGTCACCGGCCGCCGCGCCTACCTGACCTGACCGGAGAACCACCGTGGCCGTCCACCTGCGCGTCTTGAGCCCGAGCGGCAGCCTGCTCGGTCTGCTGCCCTACCCCGCCGACCTCAAGACGCAGGCCGAGCACAACGGCGTCGGCACGTTGACCTTCACCTACCCGCGCAACGCCCCGGGCGCCGGCCTGCTGTCCGGGGACGACCCGCGGCTCTCCCTCGTCATCGACGGCGTCGAGAAGCCCGAGCGGTACCTGCTGGAGGACGACGGCGACGACCCGGCCGACGACGCGGGCGAGGCCCGGCCCATCCAGGTCGGCTGCCGGGGCGCCCTCGCCCTTCTGGAGCGCGCCGTGATCTACCCGGTCGGCCACACCCCCGGCCAGGCCGTGCAGGGCCTCGACGCGCACTTCCCGTTCGTCAACGCCACCCCCGGGGCCGTCATCGCCACCCTCCTGCAGCGCGCCCAAGCCCGCGGCGCCCTGACTGAGATCACCTGGGACTTCACCTCCGCCGCCGACAGCGCCGGCCGCCCCTGGCCCACCACGTACACCGTCCAGTACGACGCCGGCGGCGACCTGCTCAAGACCGTCACCTCGATCACCGGCGCGGGGTGGGCAGACGTGCGGATGGAGGGCTACCGGCTGCGCGCCTACGTGCCCGACACCGTCTGCGCCACCGATCACCCGGGCATCGTGCTGTACCTGGGCCGGGACGTCCTCAAGGGCCCCCGGCAGCGCTCCCGCCGCTCGGTGCGTTCCCACCTGCTGGCCTCCGGCGACTCCGGCAACCTCGCCGAGGTCGTCAACCCGACCGCGGCCGCCCGATACGGACGCCGCGAGGCCTTCGACGGCCGGGGCGGCATCACCGACGCCACCACCCTCGCGGAACTCGCCCGGGTCACCCTCGGCGGCATGGGCGCCGCCTCCGAGGGCTTCACGATCGAACTCGACCCGGCCGCCACCCAGCACCGGCCCGGCATCGACTACCGGGCCGGGGACTACATCCGTTACGACCAGCGGCGCACCGACCCGGCCACGCTGGAGCCGCTGCGGGTGCGCACCATCGCCACCACGTACGACAACACCGGCCAGCCCAGCAGCAGCCTGGAACTCAACGACCTGTTCGTGGAGCAGCGCATCCGGGTGCAGCGGCAGCTGGATGCCCTCACCAACGGCTCGGCGACCGCCTCCCGTACCCCGCTGCCGCCGCTCGGCGACCGCAACGACACCGTCGCCCCCAAGGCCCCGGACGCGGTGCTGCTCGGCTCCTGGGCCTACCTGGACCGGGGTGGGCAGCAGCACGCCGCGCTGGCGGTGTCCTGGCCCGCGGTGACGCAGAACGCCGACGGCACCGTGTACGACGACGCCGGCAACTACTACGTCTCCTACCTGCTGCCCGGCCTGCGGATCGCGGGGCAGGACCCCCAGTGGTCCCCGGAGCAGGCGGTCAACGGCACCATCGCCCACTACGACCAGCTGCCGGCCGGGCAGCGCGTCCAGGCCCGGGTGCGCACCGTGGACGCCTCCGGGAACTCCTCCACCTGGCGGCTGTCGGAGGAGACCATCCTCGCCAGCGACACCACCCCGCCCCCGGTGCCGTCGAAGCCAGCGGTGACCTCGCTGATCGGCGCGCTGCGGGCGGTGTGGGACGGGCGAGGGGCGCAGGGCGAGGAAATGCCCGCGGACTTCGCCGAGGTGGAGGTGCACGCCTCCAGGGCAGCCGGGTTCGCCCCCAGCGCGGCGACGATCGTCGACCGGCTCGCCGGAGCGGCGGCCGCCCCGATCACCGGCCTGTCCTACGGCACCACCTACTACATCAAGTTCGTCGCCCGCGACCGGGCGGGCAACGCCTCGCAGCCCTCTGCCGAGGCCTCCGCCGTTCCGACCGTCGTCATCAGGTCCGACCTCGCCGACCAGATCATCGGGACCACCCAGCTCGCCGATGCCACGATCATCGGCGCGAAGATCGCGCTCGCCACCATCCAGGACGCCAACATCGGCACCGTCTCCGCGAGCAAGCTGACCGTCGGCAAGCTCAACGCGGACGTCACGGTCTCCGCGCGCATCAAGACCGCCGACACCGGCGCGAGGGTGGAGCTCAACTCCGCGGGCATCGAGGCGTGGAACGCCAATGGCGTGAAGACCGTCTCCGTCTCCGCGACTACCGGCGACGTGCGGATCGTCGGCGGCTTGTCCAGCGGAACCACCGGGCAGCGCATCGAGATCAACCCCGGCGGGGGCCTGCCGGAGATCCGCTTCTTTCCCACCAACGGCAACAACTACGCCTTCGTCAACGCGGTCGGTGGGAGCAACGGCGCGGCGTACATCGGGCTGAACAGCGGCACCTTCCAGCACAACGGGCAGTCGACGGCCTACCGGCTCTACCTGACCGAGTACATGTCGGCGCTGGAGACGATCCGCACCGACACCCAGAGGCCGTGGGGCGGCACGGTCCGGATGAACGCGGGCCAAGGCGCCGCGCTCGCGTACATGGTCGAGGACTCGGTCAAGGGCTACGTGGTCGCTGCGGATTCAGGCGTCCAGATCGGCCGGAGCAACGACCGGGGCGGCAACACCGAACTGTGGATCGACGCCACGACCCTCCAGTACAAGGGCACTTTCCTGAACTACTGGTACGCCGAGCCGGACCGCGGGCTGTTCACCGGCACGGTCGGGATGACCAACTGGACGTCCATGTCGCTCTCCTACGGGCCGACGATGCAATCCGCGATGGTGCCGATCGTCACCCTGCGGGACTGGCAAGCCGTGCGGGCCTGGCAGGTCACCGCATCCAGCCTCACCGGTTTCACCACCACCCTCGCCTCCGCCAGCAGCGACGGCTCCGTCGGCTTCTGGTGCTACCGCATCTGACACGAACGGGGAGCAACCATGCCCGAGCAGTACCGGGTACTCGAAGCGGCCCAGATTAATGTCGGGCCGACGCAGTGCTGGGCCGTGCGCCAGCAACGGCCGGACGGGGACCACCACGTCACAGTCTTCCCGATCTCCGCACTGGAGTGGCGGGCCGCCGAGTACGACATCGACCACACCACCCCGGACGGCATCGACACGATCCTCGACATGCTGCTCCACGAGCCGTGGATGGCGGACCCGGCCGTGGACCGCCATGCCGATCCGGCCGCTGCAAAGGGCTTCGCCGCCGGGAAGCCGGCGCCCGTCACGCTGCACAACGCGCCCGACCGGGCCACCGCCCGGCGAGCCCACCTCGAACGGATCGCCCACACCAAGCGGACCCGTGTCGCCGTCACGGCCGGACCCACCGCGGGCACGCGCCGCGCGGCAGCGGCGAAGCCCGCGCCGGATCCGCTCGACATCATCCGGCGCCACCACGGCATCACCCCGGAGGGAGTGGCCGCGAAGACGGAGATCGTGGAGCAGACCCGCTGGCAACTCGCCCAGCCCCGCCCGCCCGTCGACGAGGAGACGACCCGCGTCAACCCGGACGCCTTCACCACACCGGTGTGGGACGCCGCGGTGCCCTGCCGTGACGAGGCGCAACGCATCGGAGAGGACGCGGCATGACCGACGGCCCCAGCCCCGAACAGCTCGACCGTCTGCTCAGCACCGCCGACCGGCGCCGGCTCACCCCTGCCGAAGCCGCCCTGCTCCGGACCGGCGTCCAGCGCCTGCGGAAGACAGCCGACTGCGCCCGGCCGGCCACCAGCGACACCACCAACCCGACGACGTGAACGGAGCCCCCGCCACCATGGAGCACAGCACCCAGCCCATCACCGTGGACGCCGAGCCGTACATCGCCCGGCTGCGCAACCAGATGGCCGACGCCTGGGGACACGCGCAGGCGGAACTCGCCCTGGCCCGCGAGGAGATCGCCGTACGCACCGCGCGGGAAGCCGACCTGGAACGGCGGATCGCCGAGCTCGAATCCACCATCGCCGAACTGCGCGGAACCTCGACGCGACCGTAGACACCGCCGCGCCCTACCGTCCCCCGCTGTGGAACGGGACCCGGACGACCAGCAGCCTCCCGCTGGCCGACGACACCGACGGAGGACCAGATGGAGCGAGATCACCGGGTGGAAGACGATCCGGGACCTGATCCTGTTCCTGCTCGGAGCGGCGGTGATCGTGCGGGAGGCGTGGACGCCGCCGGCCGACCCGAGCGTGATCATCACGGGCCTGACCCTTGCGGGGCTGCCCGCCGCGCTGTCAAGGGACGAACGGCCACCGCGCGAGTAGACCCGCGCACCGGCCTGCTGGCCCGATACCGGTTCACCACCGGCTACCTGGCCGCCGCCGGCGTCGCGTTCGTCGCGACCTGGCCGCTCTGAGCACCAAGCCTGCCCAACACCAGCACCAGGAGACGACCGTGAACATCCTGAACGACACCGAGGCGTGGGGCCTGCTGCTCGGCGCCGTCACCCCCTGGGCGACCGCGCTCGTCCAGCAGCCGCACTGGACCAAGCCGGTCCGCGCCGTCGTCGGGGCCGTGGCCTCCGGCATCGTCGGCATCGTCACCGTCCTCGCCCGCGGGGACATCGCCCATGCGCAGACCGCCCTCACCACCGTCGCCCTCGCCGTCGTGGCGTCCAAGACCTTCTACGACGGCCTGTGGCAGCACGCCGGCGCCGGAGCGCTGGAGCGCGCGACCGCCCCGGACCGCCGGTCCGGTTGGTAGCCGGCCCTGTGTCTGCGGCCGGCGCTACCCTAGAGTGATGATGTGGCCGCCGGGCCGACCGGCCGCTTGCTCTGGCAACAAGCCCTTCGGGGCTGTCTCCTATCAAGGGGAGCACGCGGACCCGGGCGGCTTCGCAACCCGCGGGCCCGGCGGCCACACTTCCTAATCTCCCTTCTCCGCAGCCGATTTGGCCACGTGGTGGGTGTTCCCACGCAGGCCGGGCTGGCGGGAGGGTGGAGGCAGGCAGCCACACCGGGGCCTGCGAACCCCGGTGCCGCCACGGAGACAAGGAAGGCACCCCGAGGTGACAGCACCAGCTCAGCAAGCACCCCCCTCGACCGAACAGGTCACCCCGTTGACGGACAACCGCGCGGAGATGACCATCGAGACGGCCGACCAGGTCCTGGAGATCACCGGCGCGCAGCGGTTCTGGACGAAGGCGCAGCGGGCCGCCCTCGCCGCCATCGGCCTCGCGCAGGCCCCGACGCACGACCTCGTCGCGTTCTTCCACATCTGCAAGTCCACCGGCTTGGACCCCTTCCGCCGCGAGATCTACTACATCCAGCGCAAGCGCAAGGTGCAGGGCCAAGAGGAGCTGTACTACACCGCGCAGACCGGCATCGACGGGTTCCGGCACATCGGGCAGCGCACTGGCCGGTTCATCCGGCGCGTCGGCCCGTTCTGGACCGGACCCGAAGACGACCCGAAGTGGTGGATCGTGGGCGAGGACGGGATCAACCGCCGACGGTGGGTCGACGTGTGGCTCCACGACAACCCGCCCGCCGCCGCGATGTGCCGGATCGAACACCGCAGCATCGCCGGGGACGAGACGGTCACCCAAGCCGTTGCTGTCTTCTCCGAGTTCGCCGTCGGCAAGGACGAGTGGCAGGACGACCCGCGCACGGGCAGAGGAGTCAAGACCGGCAAGCGCATCCTGACCGGTCAGTGGCCGACCATGGGCGCCCACATGATCGGCAAGGTGGCCGAAGCCCAGGCATGGCGCATCGCCTTCCCCCGCGAGCTCGTGAACATCTACGAGCACGCGGAGATGGAGCAAGCCGACGCCGCTCAGCGCGAGCTGGAGCGCGAGGCAGGAGCAGCGCGCCGCCGCGAGGCCCGATCCCAGGAACAGCCCGGGGTCGTGATCCCCGGCACGGTGGTCAGCACCTCCACCACCGAGACGGCCGACGGTGCTACCGGGCAGGGGACGCCCGAGAGGGAGCCGGACGCGACCTCGGCGGAACCGGCTGACGAGGCCCCCACCGCAGATGAGCTGCGCCAGGAACTGCGCGCCTTCGCCTCCGCGATGGGCAGCACCGTCACCAAGATCACCGACCGGTGGCGGAAGGCGACCGGGATCGGCGTCAACAAGGCGACGGCCGGGCAGCTCGGCGAGCTGCTCGCCGAGCTGCGTCCCTACGTTGTGTCCGTGCTGGGGTCCCACCCCGAGGCGGCCGAGCACGTCGAGGCCGGCGGCCTGATCCGGCTCGATCCGGACACCACCGTGTGGAGCAGAGGGGACGCCCGCGAGGGCTAGCCCGCTTCTCCTGCCCACTTCACCCGCAGGCCCGCGCCCCGGGCGCGGGCCTGCGGCCTGGCCACACGGACACCCCATGCAGCCCCTCATCGAGAAAGCCCACAAGCTCGCCCGCGCCCGTCTCATCGGGCCCAGTCCTCTCCCGTGCCGCTGCGGCGCGCCCCGTCACGCGCACCGGGGACAGAAGCGCTCCGGCGGCCACCCCGCTACCAGTTGCGCCCGCTACCGCCGCGACCCCGCCGACGTGCTCCTCGAACGCGCCCAGGCGGCAGCCCACGCCCGGCTCGGCGACGACCTCGCGGCATCCGAGCGAGGTGGCCGCCGACGGCGCTCCCGCCGCCCCAAGAAGCCCGGCCAGTGGTCGATCGGCGCCTCCGACACCAGTTCCTGCCGCCGCGCGATCTGGTACCGGGAGAACCCGCCACCCGGCTACGTCCCGGCTCCTGTGGACCGGCGCGCAGCCCGAGCCGGAACCCTGATCCACGACTCGGTGTCCCGCCGCCGGCGCGCCCTCTACCCGTGGCGGCTGTACGAGCAGTCCGTCACCCTGCCGGGCCTGGACCGGCCGAGCCGCTACGACGAGTACGACCCGGTCACCGGCGTCCTGTACGACTACAAGACGGCCGGAGACTGGAAGTGGGCGCTGGTCGGCGACGACGGGCCGCCCGAGACCGAGTGGGACCAGACGCAGCTCTACGCCCTCGCCCTGCACCTCGCAGGCGAGGCGGTGACCGAGGTGCGGATCATCTACTTCGAGCGCAAGAGCGGCAGCGACGAGGAGTTCACCCGCCCGTTCGATGAGCAGGCCGCCCGGCGGGCGCTCGGCCGGTTGACCGCGATCGCCACGGCCCTCGACCTGGGCACCGCGCTGCCCCGGGACCGGTCCGGGCCGAGCACCGACGTGATCTGCAAACGCTTTTGCCCGGCCCGCACCCACTGCTGGGGCATGGTCGAGGCCCAGGCCGCCGGACGCTCCCCGGAGTCGTACACCCTGGTGACCGACAGGTCCGACATCGAATGGGCCCTCGGCGAGTACGACAGGCACCGCGCCGCGAAGTCCGCCGCCGAGAAGGCGCAGAACGTTGCCCGAGCGCTGCTCGACGGCGTGGCTCCCGACACCTACGGCGAGTTCGAGTACGTGCGCACCGCCGGGCGTCTCAAGGCCCCTGAGCCGGACATCGCTGCGCGGGTGCGGCAGCTGGAGGCGTTCTGGGACCTCCCGCCCAGCGAGCGCCCGGCACTCCACGAACTCGACTACCCCACCAAGCGGACCCGCACATCCGGCAGTACCCAGGTCCGCCGGGTACGCGCGGCCAAGCGGGGAGCGCCGCCGCGTGGAAGCCAGTAAGGACGCCAAACGCTGCGCGCATCGATCTCCCCGGTTAGGCGCTCCCGCGCGCGCCCGGCCGGGCCGATGAGGCCAGCGCAGCGGCCCCACTGTCCGTCGGTCGAACTAACGTCCGCCTATCGCAGGCACGTTGAGAGGAACACCGTGACCAGCCCGTACGACCCCGCGCCCCACGCGCCTCGCTCGCCCTGGTTCACCGAGAGGCCGCCCGCTCCCCAGCCCGCCGCGCCCCTCGTACCGGCGCGGCCCGCCGGGGACGGCGGCGCGCCGATCTACGAACAGCTCGTCGCCGAGTTCGGCGACCCGTTCAGCCTGATCGGCCCGATCCACTCCCGCTACCCGCGCCGACGTCTCTCCGGCCCTGCCGGGAACTGAACCCCCACCTCAGGACCGGAAGTTGCTCGGCGCGACCTAAGCCCCGGCGGCGGCCTAGGTTCCCCGCTCATGGCAGCCCCCCGCTACATCGACTACATGCCGCTGGACGCGATCCAGCCCGCCGCCCGAAACCCGAAAGGGCACGACGACGACGGGCTGGACCGCTCCGTCGAACAGTTCGACTTCACCGAGCCCGGCCTGCTGGACGAGCGCACCGACCGGCTGGTGGCCGGCCACGGCCGCTACGAGACCCTCGTCCGCCGCCGCGACGCGGGCAAGGCAGCCCCGGACGGCGTGGTCGTCACCGACGACGGCACATGGACCGTACCGGTTGTGCGCGGTTGGGCATCCCGCGACGACGCCCACGCCGAGGCCTACCTGATCGCCTCCAACCACCTGACCACCGTCGGCGGCTGGGACGGCGAGGGCCTGGCCGCGATGCTGTCCGACCTGGAGCAGGTCGACCCGGCGCTGTTCGCTGCCACCGGTTTCGACCATGCCCAGATCGACGCCATGCTCGCCGAGGTCACCCCGGGTGGCCCGGCCGACGACGCGAATGACACGGACGACGACGGCGCCGACGAGCCCGAGCAGATCAACCGCGGCGACCTCCTGGCCCTGGCCGGCGTCACTGTCGGGGAGCCCGAGCACCAGGTCGAGACCGGGCAGGTGTGGGAGCTCGGCGACCACCGCCTCGTCGTCGCCGAGGTCTTCGACGGCTGGCCCACGTGGACCCCGCTGCTCATCGAGGGCAGCCTCTTCCTGCCCTACCCCACTCCGCTCGCCCCCTTCGCGGACCGCGCCGTCGGCCGGCGCCTGGTGATGGTGCAGCCCGAGCGCTACCTGGCCGGTCACCTCCTGGACAAGTGGGCGCGGATCAGCGGCGAGGCGCCCACGCTCCGGGACGAGTCGTGACGACCATCCTGCCGACCGCCGGGGGCACCTTCGACCAGTCGGAGCGGCCCATCTACTTCACGGCGGGCGGAGGCGAGTTCAACGCGGGCCCGCACGTGCTGACGGCCGTCAACGAGCTGATGGGCGACGCCGAGGAGCAGCGGCTGCGCGACCTGCTGGACGCCGGCTGCCGGGTGCTGCTGGACAGCGGCATCTTCTGGCTCACCAACCGGCACAGCCGGGCCCACGGCGTCTCCATGGATGAAGCGCTCGCGCTGCCGCCGGAGAGCATCGACGGGTTCGAGGAACTGCGCGAGCGGTACGTTTACCTGGCCCGCACGTACGGCGACTGGCTGTGGGGCTACATCGAGCTGGACCAGGGCGGCCTGCTGCACAAGCGGGCGCAGCGGGCGGCCCTGCACGACCTCGGCCTCGCGCCGATCCCCGTGTACCACCCTCTGGTGGACGGCTGGGACTACTTCGATGAGCTGGCCGAGCGGTACGACCGGATCTGCGTGGGCAACATCGTCCAGGCGTCGGCCCCGGTGCGCCTGCGGCTGCTGCACACGATCTGGGAGCGCCGCCAGAAGTACCCGCACCTGTGGATTCACGCGCTCGGCCTGACCGCCAACGAGTGGTGCCTGCCGCTGGCCCCGGACTCCTGCGACTCCTCCTCCTGGCTGGCCCCGCTGCGCTGGAACCACCAGCGAATCGAGACCTCGATGCTGCGCCGCGTCGGCAACCTGCCCGCCGGCTTCCGCTACGCCCCCGGCGACAGCGCCTCCTACCAGGCCGCCGCCCGGTTGTGTGCGGACGCCGCGACGGCGCTGGGCACCTGCTGGAGGCACGCCGCCCACCGCGTCCAGGAGCTGACCGGCGCCCCGGCGGCACCGCGCTGGAAGGAGCGCAGCGATGAGCCCGAGTAACCAGTCCGCCGCGGTGAAGCGCACCGGCGGTGGCGCGTTCGACCCGGCCGACCGGCACCTGTACTTTGCCGCCGGCGACTCCGAGCACTACCCGCACCACGTGCTGCTGGCCACCAACGACCTGCTGACCGCCGGGCACGAACGCAGGCTCGTCGCCCTGCTGGACGCCGGGCACCGCGTCCTGCTGGACTCGGGGATCTTCTGGCTGACCAACCAGTACAAGCGGGCCCACCCCGGCATCTCCATGGACGAGGCCCTGCGCCTCGCCCCCGAAGACATCGACGGCTTCGATGACCTGTACGCCCGGTACGTCGAACTGGTGCAGCGCCACGGCGACCGGTTGTGGGGCTACATCGAGCTCGACCAGGGCGGCCGGGACAACAAGATCCGCACCCGCGCCCGCCTCGAGGGCGAAGGCCTCGCGCCGATCCCCGTCTACCACCCGCTGGTGGACGGCTGGGACTACTTCGATGAGCTCGC
This sequence comes from Kitasatospora sp. NPDC057542, assembly GCF_042801945.1. Classification (NCBI taxonomy): domain Bacteria; kingdom Bacillati; phylum Actinomycetota; class Actinomycetes; order Kitasatosporales; family Streptomycetaceae; genus Kitasatospora; species Kitasatospora sp. NPDC057542. Next base: position 15,239 of record NZ_JBHVFE010000047.1, on the reverse strand, counting down.
CCAGCAGTACGACCGGATCTGCTTCGGCAACGTCGTCCAGGCGCCCGCGCCGGTGCGGCTGCGCCTGCTGCACACCCTGTGGGAACGCCACCGCCAGTACCCCGACCTGTGGGTGCACGTCCTCGGCCTGACGGTCAACGAATGGTGCCTGGCCGTCCCGCCGGACTCCTGCGACTCCTCCACCTGGCTCGGCCCGCTGCGCTGGCCCGACGTACGGATCGACTCCGCGCTGCTGCGCAAGGTCGGTGTGATCGACCGCGGCTTCGCGTACGACCTCGACCAGCCGGCCCACCCCACCCGCGGCCGTACCGCCTGCTGCCTGATGTGCGCGCAGACCGTCGATGCCACCACCAGCGTGTGGCGCCTCGCCCGCACCACCCGCGACGAGCTGCTCGGCCAGCCGTCCTACCCGCCCCTCACCGAACCGGAGGCACGAACCTCGTGAAGTCAACTGTCAGCGTCTGGACCAAGGTCCAGCTGCCCGGATTCCACCACTGGCCCGGCGCGCCCGAGCACCGCTCCTACCTGCGGGCCCGGCACCGGCACCTGTTCCACATCACGGTCGGTGTCGCCGTCGCGCACGACGAACGCGACACCGAGTTCCACGACCTCGGCGACCTGATCCGCGGCTGGTGGGGCCCGGGCGCCCGCGAGTGCGGGGCGGCCTCGTGCGAAACCCTGGCCCGCACTCTCGCCGAGCACCTGAGCAGCGTTGGCCTGCGGGTGACGATGAGCGCGGTGTCCGAGGACGGCGAGGCCGGCGCGGTCGTGCACCTGGCCGAGACGGGGGAGCAGCAGTGAGCCGCCACAGTGTCACCGTCCGCCACAACTTCGAGACAGCGCACCGGCTGCCGCACCTCGCCGGGAAGTGCGAGAACCTGCACGGGCACTCCTGGGTGGTCGAGGTCACCGTGTCCGCTCCAGTGCTGGCGGCCGGCACCGTCGTGGAGTTCGGCGCGTTCAAGCGGGCTCTGCGGGAGTGGATCGACACCTTTCTCGACCACGGCACCATGCTCGGGGCCAGCGACCCGCTCGCCCCGGTCCTCGCCGAGCAGGGCAGCAAGCTGTTCCGCTTCGGTGCCGAGGATCCGACCGAGCAGGAGCAGCACGCCGCCGGTCTCGGCTGGCCGAGCGTGGAGGCCGTCGCTGAACTGCTCGGCCGCGTTGCCACGGAGGCCCTGCACACCCTGCCCCGCGCCGCGGGCGCGTACGTCTCCCACGTCGGCGTGTCCGAGACCGCCGTCAACGCCGCCTCCTGGACGGCGGCCCCGTGAGCGCCCTCGTCGTCCCCGACGCCGGCCTGCCCGTCGCCGAGATCTTCGGGCCCACCATCCAGGGAGAAGGGCCGACCGCCGGCCAGCGGGCCCTGTTCCTGCGCCTGGGCGGCTGCAACCTCAGCTGCGACTGGTGCGACACCCCCTACACCTGGGACGGCCAGCGGTACAACCTGCGCAAGGAGATCGGCCGCGTCCCGGTCGTCGAACTCGCCGAGTGGGCAGCCGAGCACCCGCACGCGATCGTCGTCATCACCGGTGGCGAGCCGCTGCTGCACCAGCGCACCGATGCCTGGCGCTCGCTGATGGCCGTGCTGCGCTACACCACCCGCCGCGTCGAGATCGAGACCAACGGCACCCTCGCGCCGCAGCACGTCAGCCTCGGCGTGCCGCGGCTGACCTTCAACGTCAGCGCCAAGCTGGCGAACTCCGGCATGCCGGAGGAGCGGCGGATCAAGCCGGACGCCCTGGAGGTCTTCGCCGGCCTCGCCCACCGCGGCCGCGCCCGCTTCAAGTTCGTCGCCGCCGGCCCGGATGACCTCGAGGAGATCGCCGACCTGGTCGAGCGCTTCCACCTTCCTCCGCACGCGACCTGGGTGATGCCCGAAGGGACCACCGCCGAGCGCACCATCGAGGTCGCCCGGGCCCTGGCCGACGACGTGATCGCGCGCAACTGGAACCTGACGATGCGGCAGCACGTGCTGCTGTGGCCTGGAGAACGCAACCGATGACCACCCCCGCCAACACCGCCGACCTGGTCCGCGCGGCCGAGCACGCCGCCGGTCTGCTCGCCGCCCTCGGCATCCCGTGCGACACCGAGTCCACCGCGGCCACCCCTCGCCGCATGGCCAAGGCCCTCGCAGAGCTGACCGCCGGCGTGTGCCTGGACCCGGCCCGGCACCTTGCCGTCACCTTCCCCCCGGAAGGAGAACGGGCAGGGCTGATCGCCGCCGTCGACGTGCCCTTCACCGCGCTCTGCGAGCACCACATGCTGCCGTTCACGGGCCGGGCCACCGTCGCCTACCTGCCGGCCCCCGGAGCCCGCATCGTCGGCCTGTCCAAGCTCGCCCGCCTCGTCCAGGAGTTCGCGGCCCGCCCGCAGGTCCAGGAACGGCTCGGCCAGCAGGTCGTAGATGCCCTCGGCGCGCACCTCGACATCCAGGGCGCGGCGTGCCTGATCCGCTCCCAGCACGCCTGCATGACGGCCCGCGGTGCCCGCGCGCACGGGGCCGCGATGGTCACCAGCCACCTGACCGGGGCCCTCCACGCCGCCCCGGCGCGGCGTGCCGAAGTGCTCGCGCTTGCGCCGCCACCAGCCTGACAGGGAACGGGAGTTGTGCCCAAGAGCCCGTTCGCGCGGGAGGATGGCAGGGCCAGGCCGGGACCGCGAATCCCGGCCGCCCACACCAAGGAGACGACGATGCTGCTCAGGGTTCCTGCTGACCTTCCCGCCACCGCGCTGCGGGTCGGCGACCTTCGCGGGTTTCTGGGGGTGATGCCCGACGACCTGCTGGTGGCCGCCGACTGTCCGGGGCAGGGCGGCCCGGTCCGTGTCCCGCTGGGGTGGCCGGTGAAGGCGTCGGTGCGCGACGAGTCCGGCCGCCGCGTGCCGGTGGTCGCCCTGCCCCAGGTCGGTATCGACGACGGGCAGGCCATGACGGTGTCGCGCCTGTACTACCGGCTCGCGGACCTGCCTGCGGACGCGCTTGTGGTGACGGTCTGGGAGGTTGACGACGGCCCCCGACAGACCACGATCGGCACCCCCCAGTTCGGCGACCTCATCAACGAGGCCTCCGGGCTCACGATCCGGGCGGTCGTCCTGTCCGCCGTCCTCAGCGGCGCGACCGGCACGGCGTACGACGAGATCACCTACAACCTCGGCTGGGAGTAGCTCGAAGGCCCGACAGGCCAACTGGGCACCTAGTAACGTTACTAGGTGCCCAGCTCGGCGTTGAGGCCTGCTTCTCAGCGCCTCGCGTGAGGCGCTGGCTGCCTGCTGGTCTGGTAGGCGGCCAGCGCCCTTGAAGAGCTACTCACGTGAGTAGGTAAGGGGTCTGCCGGCTGCTGTCCGTGCCAGCCCGCGCGGGGCCCGGGTGGCTACCGGCGGCGGAGCAGCGACCACAGGACCGGGCCGGTGAGTCCGATGAGGGCCGAGGTGGTCGTCGGCCAGCCGACCTGGTTGTGCAGGCTCGCGGTGGTCAGGGCGCCGTGGCCGCAGACCGCGAGGTCCCGCCAGGTCACCGGCAGGTCGCCGGGTGACGGCGACGCAGATCCTTTGAACTGTGCCATGATGGACGTGTTCCCTTTCTGCTAAATGAGGGCAGCATTGCGGAGCGCGCGGGTCACCCTCGTCACAGGGTGGCCCGCACCGCGCCCCGATACTAGGGACTTGGCTGACGTCTCGCCAAATCGCGAAAGTCTCTTCACGAATCGTTCCAGTTGAGGACCCCTCCGGGCTTCTCGGCGCAATGTGCTGATAGCCGTCCAGGGTTGCGCGAGGCGGCGCTCGGCTGGCACAGCTGTCGGTGCGGCCGACACTTCTTGTAACCCGCGCCCGCAAGGGTTGCTCGGGCCCGTTATGACAGGTGAACGGCCTATGGAGTCGAGGGGCGGTCAGTGAAATGACTTTATGCCGATTCTGCCGGAATGCCACTGGCGAAAGGATTGTCTAGATGGCTGGACATTTGCGTAGTGGGCGATTTCGCGTGATTGGATTCGACAATCCCCGAACTTGCTTTCAAGTAATTTATATCAACCTCCCTCGGGAAGTGGCTGCGGCGGCTCTTTGTTTTGTGCGGGGAGTCGGGCGGAAAGGCTTGGCGGAATGCAATTGCCAACTGTCGGCATGTCTGGTTTCTGCTTTGGGTGAGAGGCTCTCCCGGATGTGTCGAGAAGCCGTTGACCTGGGGTTCGTCATACGTTCGACCGGTGAGTAGCCGCCGCGGTCGCCGTCCCGCCCTCGATCCGGAGGTGGAGAAGCGGCTCTTGGATGCCGTGCGCGCGGGCGTTCCGGTCAGCGATGCGGCGCCGATGGCCGGCATCCACCCGAGCACCGTGTACCGGTGGCTGGAACGCGGGGAACAAGAGCAACAACGGCGGGAGGCCGGGCTGCGGGCCCGGTCCGGGGAGCAGGTGTTCTGCGAGTTCCGCGACAGGTTCACGCGCGCGCGCAGCGAGGGCAAGGCGCAGCTGGTGCTGCTCGTGCGGAAGGCGGCGAGCGGGGGTCACGTGGTGCGGGAGCGCACCCGGACGGTGCGCGACCCGGAGACCGGCGAGCGGGTCGTGCAGGTCGAGCGGGACTTCGCCCAGCCGGACTGGCGCGCGGCGCAGTTCCTCCTCGCGTGCCTGGCGCCGGAGACGTTCGGCCGGGCGGCGCAGGCCCGGATCGAGGTCGCGCCGGCGGGCGGAGGCGAGCTGTCGGCGGCCGCGGTGGACCAGGGGCCCGGTGTCGAGCGGTTGGCGGTCCGGCTGGCCAAGATCCGGCAGGACTTCGCGGCGGAGCTGGAGGAGGACGCCGCGGTGGTCGACGCGGAGCTGGTGGACGGCCCGGAGGGCTGAGGCGAGGGCCTCTCGGCCCCCGGGGCGGGCCTGTTCCGGGTGCGATCGGCTCGGGTGTCCGGGTAGGACATTCATCCCAACTCCCTTGTCATATAAGGCTGTTGTCCTGATTGCCGTCCCCTGGCGAGTGTGGGCGCAGCCGGGTCAAAGGGGCCCAAAGGGGGACAGGGGAGAGTCCGCATGGCGAACAAAGACGTTGAACTGGGCCGGGCCACGGCCATGGTGGCGGAGCGGGTCGTCGCCGAGCTGACGTCCGCCAACCGCGTGCTTCAGAGCGTTGGCCTCGGCGACCTTCCGGACCACGCGATCAACGGAGGGGCCCTGGTCAGCTACCTCCCGCCTGGGGTGCTGAGTGTGTCCGAGGTGCGGCAGATGACCACCCTGGCCGCGCTGTGGCGGCTGTGGGCGAAGGGAAAGAACGTCGCCGCGATGCACCCCGACATGGCCTCGGAGCTGGCGACGTACCGGACCGGCAAGCTGCCGGGGCAACTGTTCCGCAACCTGGCCCGCCATCCCAACCTGATGGTCGCGTTCGCCGAGCCGCCTACGGTCGAGCTCGTCGCGGGGGACGGCGGCAAGGGGCGGCTGCTGGTGATGCTCTTCAGCGGGCGGCGCACCCCGGACAAGCTGCTGTGCCTGACCAGCGACCACCGGATGGACGAGATCGCCGTCGTCGTGATCTGCGAGCCGATCGCCGAGGACGGCACCCCGCTGCCGCCTCCGCCCGGCGGGACGACACCGGTGCTGGAGTTCTGTCACCTGTCGATCCCGGCCAGAATGGGCGACGAGTTCACCGTCGAGGACCTCGCGCTGAGGATCGCCCGTAAGAGCGGTCGGGAGGAGCCGACCGACGCCCAACGCGCGATCGTGACGAGGGCCCTGCAAGTCGCTGTCTACCTGTGTTCCTCGAAGGCGGACATCGCCGCCCCGCCGGCGCCGCGAGGCAAGGCCGCCAAACCCGGCAAGCAGTGGCGATGGAACAAGCCGGACACCTTCCTGCGCCTCGGCTGGCGGCTCGGCCCACGCCTGAAGGCCGCTCGAGTGCGCGCCCAGGAAGCGCGGCGCAGCGCCGCCCGGAGCACCGGCGGCAGCGGCGCAGCAGGAGGCTGGAGGCAGTACACCCACCTTCGGAGCGGACACCTCAAGACCGTCTGGTACGGGCCGGGGAAGAAGCTCTCCGACTCGCGGTTGATAGAGCCGTACTGGGTGTCGGAGGACCTGCTCGATGAGGACGGGCAGGCCCCCGAAGGCATCATCCGGCCTGTGAGGTAAGGCTGTTGTCCGCCTCCGGGCGGGGCGGGGAGGGTGGAGGGGTCCGCCAACGCCGGGCCCCGCACCCTACTTCGCCGGGAAGGCACCGGGCCCGGGCGCCCGAGAGGCCCCGGGCCGGCTGGGGCTGGCGCTGGTGGACTCCATGTTGCCGAGCCCCGCCGCGAACGGGGCCTCCCCGGAGGACGAGATGATCGACCTTGACCTGTCCGACCTGCCGCCCGCTCTGGCGGCCCGGCCGCGTGACGAGAAGCGAGGCCTGCCGATTCCCGTCGTCAGCATGCACGACGGTGGCGTTGTCGACTTCGTGACCCTCAACGGCACGGCTGCCCTGCGGCTGGCCCTCGCGAAGCAGTGTTCGCTGTGCGACGAGCCGCTGGCGGGGCCAGCCGCGTTCCTCGGCGGCCCGATGTCGGCGGAGGCGGGCCACTACTCGGACCCGCCGATGCACGAGGCCTGCGCGCAGGCGGCGCTCACGTTGTGCCCGCACATCGCTCGGCCGCACGCCCGCCGCGCCAGCGCGCGGCGCGTCGCGGACGACGCCTCCATACCGGTCGGGTTCACCGAGGAGAAGCCCGAGGAATGGGTGCTGGTCATCGCGTCCGGCTACCTCGTCGGCGCCGCGCCCGCCGAGGGCGGCGGCCTGGTCCCGCTGTTTGTAGTGCGTGACCGGATACGCGAGCGTCGATTCGTCTACCAGGACGGTGTGTTGACTGAAACGGCCGCCGTCTGACGGCGCGACCTTAACGACCGGTCCGGCCTAGCGTCCCGGCACACCAACCACCCGACCGGGAGGAAACCGTGCCGACCATCAATCGGGCCGACCGAGGGCGGGAGGCGAGCCGATGAAGCTCGTCTCCCGCTCCGAGTGGGGCGCAGCGGCGCCCACCGGCTCCTATACCCGCATCAGCTCCACCCGCGGTGTCAAGATCCACTACGAGGGCTCGGCGGTCCCCGGTGGCCTGCGGGGCGACCACGGCCGGTGCGCCGGCCACATGCGCGACATCCAGCGCTCCCACCTCAACAACCGGAGCGAGGGCTGGCTCGACATCGCCTACTCGTTCGTGGTGTGCCCCCACGGATACGTGTTCGAGGGGCGAGGCCTGAACCGGAAGAACGGCGCGAACGGCAACTCCGCGCTCAACTCCGGCCACTACGCGGTGTGCGCGATGGTCGGTACCGAGGGCATCACCTCGCCGACCGACGCGATGCTCGACGGCCTGGTCGACGCGATCGAGTACTGCCAGGCGCAGGGCGGCGCCGGCGGCGAGGTCCGCGGCCACAGGGACGGCTACGCGACGTCGTGCCCCGGCGACGAGCTGTACGACTGGGTGCAGCGCGGCACCCCCCGGCCCGGCGGCGGTGGTGGCGACGGGACGCCCGACCCTCAGTCGTCGGGCGACGGCGCCGGCGTCTACACCGTGCAGTCCGGCGACACCCTCAGCGCGATCGCCGGGCGGTTCGAGACCGGTGTGGCGCAGGTGGCGGCGCTCAACGGCATCGCCAACCCGGACCTGATACAGGTCGGCCAGCAGCTCCAGATCCCGGCCCCGCCGTTCCCGGGACGCGAGCACTTCGTACTGGGCGCGCACAGCCCCTACGCGAAGCAGTTGCAGACCTGGCTCCAGGCGGGCGACTGGGGTCCGCCCTACCGGGTCGGGCCGAGCGAGGACATGGAACAGCTGGACCTGCGCAAGGTGCAGGCGCTCCAGGAGTACTACGTGGGCGACCTCGGGCCGGCGGATGGGCTGACCGGGCCGTTGACGTGGCTGTACGCCTTCCAGGCGGCTCACGGGCTGCGGGGTCGGTAGGGGTCAACTCGGTTGCGGGGCGGGCGCATTGAGTGCCCGCCCCGAACTTAAATTTACTGAGGTCTTCTTATTTGACTCAGGTCTGTTTTATGCGAGGCTGGTCCTGCCAGCCGGGGACCGCGAACCCCCGGCCCGACGAAGGAGATAGCCCGATGACGAACGAGACCACCCCCGCCGAGGCCCCTGCCGAGGACGGAGCCCGCCGCCCCCGCCGGGCGGTGACCCTGCGCCTGGACCTGCGGACCCTGGCGGCTGTCGGCCTGGCCGGGGCCGGGTTCATCACCGGCACGCTGGTGATGAGCCGCCCGGCGGCCACCCCGGTCCCCGGTGCCCAGCCCGCCCAGACCCCGGCCGTACCGAGCCTGACGGCGTCCCCGGTGCAGCTGGGCACCGAGGCCCCGACCGCCCCCGCGCTGCCGACCCCGGCCCCCGCGCTGCCGACCCTGACCCCGGCCCTGGGGACCGCCCCGGCCGCGCTGCCCGTCCCGGTGGCCTCCGAGCTGAGCCCGGCCCCGGCCCTGCCGTCGCAGCCCGGCGAGCAGAGCACCCCGGCCCCCGTCCCGACCGTGACCGTCACGGTCACCCACGTGCAGACCGCTCCGTCGGTCGGAGCCCCGTCCCCGACCGGCGGCCCGAGCGCCTGCGTCCCGAACCCGTCCCCGTCCCCGACCGGTGAGGTCAGCCCGACCCCCGGACCGAACCCGACCCCGACCCCGACCAGCGCGCCGGTCACCCCCGGACGCCCGACCCCCAGTCGCTGACCCCCCGACCGGCCCCGCCCCCGGCAGGGCCGGTCGGCCCCCGCCCGAAAGGACACCGCCCATGCGCGGCACCGCCCTGCTCGTCGGCTCCCTCCTCGCCGGACTGGTGCTCGGAAGCATCAGCGGCGCCGCCGTGGCCCGCAACGCCGACGGCCCCGCCCCGGCCCCGGCCGTCACCACCTCCCAGCCCGCCGACCCCACCTGCCCCGCCCCGGCCAAGCCCGCCACGGGCTCGCCGCAGCCCTCCCCGGGCCCGACCCCGGTGCCCGCGCCCCGATCCGCGTAGGAACCCCGTAGACCCCCCGGGCCGGGCGACGTGACCACGCACCGTCCCCGGCCCGGGGTCCAACACCGAACTCAGGAGCCAGACCCATGACCGTCAACAAGCGCGTCCTCATCGACCGCGTCGCCCCCGCGCTCGGAGGCCGGCAGCCTGCCGCCCGCGCCGTCGAGGCCGTCCTCGACGCCATCGTGCGCGCCGTCGTCGACGGCGAGCGTGTGTCCGTCACCGGCTTCGGCACCTTCCAGGCCGTCGAGGTCGCGAGCCGGAGCGCCCGCAACCCCCAGACCGGAGGCAGGGTCGTCGTGCCGGCGAGTCGAGTCCCGCGCTTCCGCGCCCACGAGCGCTTCCGCGACTTCGCCGACGGCCGCCGCGAGATGCCGCAGGAGGGCAGCGTGACCCGCAAGGACCCCAAGGGCACCCACACCTCGAGGGGAGGCGCGGCGTGAACCGCCTCGCGGCCCGACTCGCGGACTTCGTCGCCCAGTTCGAGCCCGAGCCCCCCACTCCGTACGTGCTGCGCCGCGACGTCGACGTGACCGGCGTCTCCGGCACGGGCGTGGTGGCGGAAGGCGCGATCTTCTCGGCCGCCGCCGGCTCCACCGGGGTCACCCGCTGGCGTGGTGAGCGGGGTTCCACCGTCGCCTGGGACCACGCCCGGGACATCGAGCCGATCCACGGGCACGGCGGCGCGACCCGCGTCGTCCTGCTGCCGGTGTCGGCCATGCTCGGCGCGCTCGCCTCCGTTGCCGAACTCGGGCAGCAGGGTGGCGGTGACGAGTGGGCGAGGGGCTGGAACGAGGCGCTGCGCACGGTTCACGGCCTGGTGGACCGGGCCCTGGGGCCGCATCTGGCCGCAGCCGAGGAGCACGCAACCCCAGCTGAATGAACATAGGTCTTCTTTATTGACCTAGGTCTGTTTGTGCGGGAGGCTGGTACCGCCAGCCGGGGACCGCGAACCCCCGGCCCGACCTAGGAGAGACCGACGATGGCCTTCAGCAACGGAACCCACCCGCCCCTGGCGGACGGCACGACCGTGGAGTACCTCGGGCGGGTGGAGTCCCTGCACCACCGGATGCTCACCACCCGGCGCGGTACGAGCACCTGCGACACGTACACCGACGAGACCGGCGTGCAGCAGCACCTGTACGACCTGCTCGACGGTGACGAACTGGTGCTGAGCCACGTGCACCCGGCCGACCTCATGGACTGGACCCCGCCGACGGACGAGAACGGGCAGCTGCTCGACCCCTTCGCCCCGCAGCACGGCTAACCCGAAGGGCCCGGCGGCAGCGACCACCCTGCCGCCGGGCCCGCGCCGACCGCCCACCCCGTCACCAGAGCAGGAGCACACCGTGGAGCCGACCAGGGCCATCTACCACGGCAGCAAGACCGAACTGCACGGCCGCATCTTCACCGTCACCACCAACGAGGGCTGCGCCGGCCACATCGAGGCGCCCTTCGGCGGCGTCGAGGACTGCATCGCCCTCCTCGCCCCTGACGGCAGCGGCCTCCGGCACGTCCACCCGGACAGCATCACGATCCTCGCCCCCGACGGCGACCCGCTCCACCGCCCCGCCCGGGACGGTGACTGGACATGGGTGCCCGGCGTCGGTGAAGTCCGCTTCGCCTACGCCGAGTCCGGCATCAGCTACTGGACCGTGTGGGTCCACTACTACGCCTTCACCGGCCGCTGGATCATCCTGTCCGCGCGCGTGCGCCGAGACGAACGCACCGCCAAGCGCTCCCGCTACAGCTCCCCGCACGACGTCCTCACCTGGCGCATCCGCGCCTGCCTGGACGACCTCGCCGCCGACCGCAACCACGCCATCACCGACGCCTACGAGCGCTGCGCCGACGGCCTGGAACGGCACATGCAGCAGATCGAACTTGCCCTGCCCGCTGCGCCGCGCGCCGGCCACCCGGCCGCAAGCCACTGAACTGAGAGGACCCCATGCGCGTCTTCACCGCCACCACCTACCAGGACGACGGCCAGGCCGTCACCCCGGTGAGCATCGCCCTCCTGCGCGAGGACGGCGCCTCCTACTACGCCATCAACGCCTCGATCGGGCACGCCAGCCTCGACCCCACCCAGACGGTCGGACCCGGCCTCGCCCACCTGCCGTGGTACGACGGCCACCTCGACCGCCGCGACCCGGACGTGCGCAACCGCGACCGGCTCGCCTGCGAGCTCGGGTGGTTCCTCAAGGACACCCCCAGCCCCGAACTGTGGTCATGGCGCGGGGACACCGACCACCTGGTCCTCGGGCGCATGTGCCACCGCCTCGGCGCGCTGCCCACTGCCGTGCCTGACTGGGTCGGCAGCCTGCGTCAGGAAGCCCACCGCCTCGCCCTGGCCATACGGGACCTGCCCCGGTGGCCGCGTCGCGACGCCCACCCCATGGAGACGGCCCGCCACTTCCAGCGCATCGCCCGCTGCCTGGACGCCGCCGCCGCCACCGATCCCCGCGAGCTGGACACCGCACACCGGGGCGGTGGCTGGTGAACCTCCCGAACCACACCACCCTGATCGGCAGCCTGTTGCAGGACCCGGAGCTCTACGAGGCGCCCGGCGCGCCCCCACGGGTGAAGTTCACCCTGCTACAGCGCCCGCGGCTCGCCGAGCCAGGCCAGCCGCGCGACCCGCAGGACAGACAGCTGACCGTGCGCTGCGTCGCCCTGCGGGACCTCGCGCACAGGATCGCCGAGACGTTGCGGGCGAACGACCGGGTCATCGTGATCGGGCGCCTCACCCAACGCGTGCACCAGCCGCCCGGCGAAAGCCCCCGGCTGCTGGTCGAAGTGACCGTCGAGGCGATCGGCACCCTGCTGTAGAACCCGTGCCCGCGCCCTGCCCCGCAGAGCGCGGGCACGCCACGCTGTTCGCCAGCCCCCGCAGCCCCTGGTAGACATAGACGACCCCCGGCCCGGCCGGACCGCAGCACGAAGGAGAGTACCGATGAGCGGCAAGGAGCCGGCCGCGACGCCGAAGCGCAGCAAGATGCGCCGAACCGCGGTGAGCCCCGGCGAGCGACTTGCCGCCGCCGCCCAGGAACTCCAGGCCGCGCTGGCGGCCGTCGAGGAAGCCGGCCTGGAGCCGATGGACCTCCTTGAGCAGTTGCGTGACCCGCTCGCGGTGATCGACGACACCGCGACCAAGATGCGCGAGATGCGCCTTAAGAGAGTCCTGGACGTCTACCCCGATCGGTCCGTCCCGGTCTACCGCATCTCCGACGCCTCCGGGCTGGCCGCCGCCCTCGTCACCCGGTACGCCAAGCAAGCCGGACTGGAACCGCGCAACCGCCGCGCGGGCAGCTAGTCGCCGACCAACTGCTCGCGAAGCTCGGCGAGAAGGTCCCGGCCGACCGATCGAGGGTGGGGATTGGCCGGCCCGACGCTGGTGCCGGCGTTCACCGGGCCCTCATCTTCCGGAGACAGGTGGCAGCCAGGGCGCCGTTGTAGACGAGCGCCGCTGCGGGGACCCAGGGCGGCGCACCGCCGCTGTCCGAGTCCGTCAGTTTGACGGTGAGCAGCACGGCCATGACGGCCGTAAAGGAAAGGGCGCCCAGGAACCGGCGGCGGATCCGGTTGCGTTCGCGCACTGGGCCGTCGGTCAGGTTCATGGCGTAGATCTCCACCTGGCCGAGTTCCTGCTGTGCGGCGCGCCCGGTGGCTGCCAGGTGCTCCCGTGCTTCGGTCACGTGCTGCTGGGCTGTGTGCCTGGGAAAGCCGTGCCGCCCGTACAGCAACTCGCCCAGTCGGCGCAGCCATTGTTCGTCGTCGAGCCGTCGGCCCTCGCTCGGGGAGAACCACCGGCTCACGATCCGCTCGGGTATGGCCAGCCCCAGGGTCGCGAGGAGCAGCGCGAACCCGAATGCCGCGGAAGGCGGGAACGGGAAGGAGTGCGCTTCCCGGACTGCGGGGAGTAACGCCGAACCGATGCTGGCCGCGGCGATGACGCCGGCACCGCTGCCAAAGAGCCAGGCCGTTCGAGTCCGTCCGGCCGCGCGCAGGGCGGGGAGGACCGCGAAGGTGGCGGCCACGAACACGGTGGCGGAAAAGGACGCGAGGAGAACCAAGGCGCCGGAGTGCCCCTTGTAGCCGAAGGTCCATACCGCGGCCATGATCAGGATGGCGATGCTTCCTGCCACCATGCCCTGCTGGAAATGCGTGAATGGTGCTCTTCCTTCGAGGTCGCGTGTGCTGCGGTGCCTGGGGTCGACCCGCTCGGTGGCCACCGCGGTGGCGTACTCCTTGGCGGGGCCGAAGAGTTCCTCCGCCGACTCCCCCGTCTCGGTCACCGCCTCGGCAACCTCCCCCAGCACACGGTTCACGAGGTCGCGCGGCACGCGGTGGACGAGGGTGAGCTCTCGTTCCAGCTTGTCGGTCCAGGCAGTGCGGCCGCTGTTGCCCGTCCGGGTCCCGGCCGTGGTCTTCGTCATGGGTTCTCCTGTTCGTGGGGTGTGGCAGGGGCCGCTGCCGGGATCGTCGCCGTCGTGTCGACTGCCGTGCGGAACTCCTGCCACGCCCGGCGCTCCCGCGCCAGCCGCTCCCGCCCCGTGTCGGTCAGCCGGTAGTACTTCCGGCCGGGCCCGCCCTCTCCGGGGGCCCACCGGACCTCGACCGCGCCGTCATCGGCGAGCCGTGTCAGCGCCGGGTACAGCACGGCTCCCTTGACGGTGCCGAGTCCCGACTCTTCGAGCTGCTGGGACAGCGCGTATCCGTAACTCTCTCCGCGCTCCAGCGTGGCCAGAAGGCACAGCGGCAGGACGGCGCGGAGCCATGCGGGCTGGGTGTCGCCCATGCATCAACCTCCCAAGATCACGACTAGTATGAGTTTCAGAATAGTCGGGCGTCAAGAGTATGAGCATCGGCCCTGTCTCTGGCGTCAGCGGCGGCTGTCGGACGCCCGCATCGCTCGTGCGGGCGACCGCTACCGTGGGCTCCCGCCGGGCGCCGGGCCGTCGCGCCTAGGGTCCCGGCAATTCGTTTCCGCTCAGGCTCTCGGGGTGCGCTGCGGGCGTGCCGAGTGGTGGAGGCGAGGCCCGGCGGCCGTGGCGCCATAGTGCCGTGCCCGCTCGGCTGGGTGGGGGTGCACTCCAATTTCCTGCTTCGAAGGGTGTGCCCAAGGGCGCCCGCCCAAGAATAGACTGAGGTCAAGAAAGCAGACGGAAGTCAGCTTCGTTGCCGGCCCGGACCGCGAATCCGGGCAGACCTCACAGGAGAAACCCCATGCGCGACAGCGACGTCATCACCGGCCGGGCCGACCTCGGCGCCATCGACAACACCACCGGCGAGGCAGCCTTCTACTCCCACCGCCAGCCCGCCTGGCACGGCCTCGGCACCGTCACCGAGGAGGCCAAGACCAGCAAGGAGGTGCTGCACCTCGCCAAGCTGGACTGGGAGGTCGAGAAGCTGCCGATCCTGCCGATGAACAAGGGCAAGCTCGGCAAGAAGATCCCCAACCGCTTCGCCACCGTCCGTACCGACACCGGTGACTGGGTCGGCGGCCTCGTCGGCAACACCTGGACCCCGATCCAGAACCGCGACGCCTTCACCTTCCTGGACGAGTTGGTGGGCGGCGGCCACGTCACCTACGAGACCGCCGGTGCGCTCGACGGCGGCCGGGTCGTCTTCATGTCCGTCAAGTCCCCGAGCATCACCCTCGACCCCGAGGGCGCGGCCGACCGCATCGACCTCTACACGCTCTTCGCCAACAGCCACGACGGTCGCTCCGCCGCCGTCGCCGTCGAGACCCCGGTGCGGGCGGTGTGCACCAACACCCTCGACATGGCCGTCAACGAGGCCCAGCGCGTCTGGAAGGTCCGCCACACCATCGACGCCCTTGACCGGCTGGAGGAGGCCCGGCGCACCCTCGGCTTCACCGAGCACTACGCCGCAGCCCTGGAGGCCGAGGCCACCGCCCTGTACCAGCAGGCGATGACCAACCAGGAGTTCGACAAGCTGATCACCCGGCTCTGGGGGGGCCCGAGCAAGGATGCGCGCAAGCACATCGTCGCCGCCCACGATGAGCGCCGGGACCGGCTGCACCATCTGTTCGCCGAGGCCCACACCCAGGACAACATCCGGGGCACCCGCTGGGCCGCCCTCCAGGCCGTCGTGGAGTTCGAGGACTACTTCCGAACCGTCAAGACCCCCGATTCCCTGACCGAGCAGGAGCACCGCGCCAACCTGGCGATGACCACCCTGCTGCACGACCAGAAGAGCCCGCTCAAGGACACGGCGAAGGCCCTGCTCCTCGCGGCGTGACCCGGCGGCCGGGGGC